>JAYUEB010000121.1:0-2356 GCA_043739525.1 Bdellovibrionales bacterium | reverse complement strand
TTTAGGGGAAGCTTCCTTTAGGGGCTCCTCAGGTGTCAAAAACATAGACAGGGGGGGGGCTCTCAAATCGATGGGGTTTATCGGCTGCGCAGTAGAGGTAACGCCCAAAGTAATGTGTTTATCAAAGACCATTATACCTCTAAGCTCACAAGCATCATGAACTTAATTGAGGTCTTTCCAAACCCGTTTCGTCAATTTTTAGCGGAGTTTGATCTTTCGCTCGAAGAAAAACGGGCCACGTGTGACAACTGTCGTATGGCCACGAGCGAGGGCGCGTTTTCGTATAAAGCCGATCTAAAGTGCTGTACCTTTTTTCCGTTTCTTTATAACTTTCAAGTGGGAGCCTTATTAACTGAGGCGAAGAGTCCCCCTGAAATTTTAGAAAAGCTCAAAAGTTTTATCAAGACGGAGCAAGCCCAACCGTTAGGGGTCGCTCCTGATTTTGCCTACCAAAAAAAATTCATTCGACGAGGAGTCGAAGCCTTTGGCCGAGACGCTGATCTACTTTGTCCTTATTTTGATCGAAAATATTCGCGCTGTGGAATTTGGAATTGGCGTGGGGGAGTCTGCACCAGCTTTTATTGTGATAGCTCTTATGGGCTAAAAGGAATTGAATTTTGGAGAGATCTTGAAAAATATTTTTTGCTACTAGAAAATACTTTGGGCTACGATGCACTTTTGAATCTTGGCTTCAATGATATCGAGGCGAAAAACTGTTTAAAAGCCTTGCCTCAAAGTCTCACAAAGGCCTATCGATTTTCTGTTAATCTTTGGCAAGAAATGGGTCACGAGCGAGAATCTGTCTATCTCAAGTCTTATCAATACGTGAATAGTCTTTCACATCAAGGGATTCAAAAGCTTTTAGGTGATGAAGCCTTGAAAATTCAAACTGGGCTCTACAAAAGGGCCGTCGAGCTGACTTGTAAATAGTAGTATCGTAGTATAGAAATACCCCATGAGCTCGATACTTGAAAAACAAAAACAGATCGTAAATGAATTTAAAAAATTTGATTCATGGGAATCGAAATATAAATATATCATCGATCTTGGCAAAAAGTTGGCAGAGATGCCCGCTGAACATAAAATTGAAAATAATAAAGTTAAAGGCTGTCAGTCTCAGGTTTGGCTTCACGCCGAGCTAACTCACGACAAAAAAATTCATTTTTCGGCAGACAGTGATGCCCTGATTGTAAAGGGCTTGATCGCACTCTTGATGCGAGTTTATGATTTGGGTGCTCCAGCTGAGATTTTAAAAGCTCCGCCTCATTTTATAAATGAGATTGATCTCGGTACCAATCTCTCTCCGAGCCGAGCCAATGGGTTGAATGCCATGATCAAACAGATTATGAACTATGCACGTGTATTCGAAATGATGGCTCAAGCCAGTAATTAGAATTCGGGCTAGAATTCAATAGACGCGTGAATGCGATGAGTGTCATCGTTTTCATCCAAGAGATGAATGAACTCGAGAACTTCTTTTTTTTGTTCAGCAGAGAGTTCAGTCATATTTTTAGCTTTGTATGAAAGTTCAGCGGTTGTTATTTTCCATCCGCGAGCAGTCAAAGCATCTTGAATATTTTTAAGATCTTCGGTGGCGCCGATAAAACTATAGGTTCCATCTTCGTTATCCGAAACTTCATTAGCGCCAGCTTCGATCGCTTCGACTTCTGGGTCTTCAGGTTTGCCTTTGAGGTAGGTTCCTTCTACCAAACAAACGCGATCAAACATCCAATTGACGCTTCCGGGTTCACCCATGTGGCCGTCATTCTTATTAAATATATTTCGAATATCGGCAGCCGTGCGATGTTTATTGTCGCTTTGGCACTCCACTAAGATACCGACTTTGTGGGGACTAAATCCTTCGTAAAGAGCCTCTTCGATGATGTTTCCTTCGTCGAGAAGGCCGGCACCTTTTTTAATTGCGCGATCAATCGTATCGTTTGGACAAGACTTTTCTTTAGCGGCATCTATCGCAAGCTTCAGTCGCGAATTGGCTTTGGGATCAGGCCCTCCTAATTTCGCTGCAACTTGAATCTCACGCGCCAATTTTGTAAAAACGGCGCCCTTTTTTTGTGCGTTGGCAGATATACCTGCCGATTTCCAGCCTTTTCCCATTTGAGAATCCTAGCTCGATTTGTTAAGCTTTGTCGAGAGCTTTTGCGGAGCAAAAAAATGCTTCTGGCAAAGCAAAAAAAGACCAAAAGAATATGCCGGACGGAGCAGAATTTGACTGAACTGATTTTCTATATCCCTCAGATTTTGAAAAAGCTTGAGCACTTGAATGTGGCTATTGACGAGGCTCTTTCTCTTAAACAGAGTATTTTCATTACAGGAATTTTGGGGCGGGACGTCCAGG
>JAYUEB010000120.1:0-2358 GCA_043739525.1 Bdellovibrionales bacterium | reverse complement strand
TCAATTTTTTCTCAAAAAATATTCGAATTTTTTAGGCTAAAAAATTTTCATCAAAAAAATCTAGATGACGCGACTCTGATGAAATATCCGGGTTAGGACTTGCGCCTGAGATTCGAAGTCGACTGACACGTCGACGCATTGAAGATTCTTCTTTTGTGAAAATTCATCGAGCGCTTTCAAATCTCAATGATGAACGCAATCTTGAAGTTCTCTTTCTTGAGTGCGCGAAAGATATCCAAGATGTTTATATCCATTTGGAATCTCTAGGCGTAAGCGTTTCAGTTGTGTATCGCCTCGATATTCTCGCAAAAGCGCTCGAGAGGGTGCATTATCTCGCCTCTGTACTTCAAAAACTGCCGTCCGAGCAGGACCTCGTTTCAAAATTCATCGCCTCACTCATTCGAGAAAATAGTCGAAAAAATTCGGTTCGCGAATTAATAGGTGACCAGTTACGACTTTTAGCTAAAAAAATTGTCGAAAGAACCGGAATTTCAGGTGAGCATTATATTGCACGTGATCGCAAGGAATGGTTTCACATGCTTGTTTCTGCAGGTGGCGGAGGCTTTCTCACTGTCTTTACCGTTTTT
This sequence comes from Bdellovibrionales bacterium, assembly GCA_043739525.1. Taxonomy (GTDB): domain Bacteria; phylum Bdellovibrionota; class Bdellovibrionia; order Bdellovibrionales; family JAMPXM01; genus JAYTQQ01. The sequence goes on along the minus strand of JAYUEB010000120.1, from coordinate 1,771 downwards.
ATTAAGATTGTTATTCTTCGTGTTGCTCTCGCACCTTTTTTCAGTGGTGCTTTTTTCTGGATCAACTACTCAGCAAGCTTTCTACTCATGCAAGTCATGGGTTTTACACTTGCCACGAAACAGCCTTCTGCAACGGCTCCTGCTCTCGCTGGTAAGCTCAAACAAATCGAGCAAGAAAATCAGCTTGATCAGTTTGTCGATGAAGTAATCCGTATCTTTCGCTCCCAGTTTGCTGCTGCAGTTGGTAATATTGGAATCGTTGTTCCAGGGTGCATTTTACTTGGTATCGCCTACCAACAAATATTTGGTCATGCATTTTTGACGAACGCAGAGTCTGAGCACATTATTTCCTCTTTTCATCCCTTTAAAACTCTGACAATTCTTCATGCTGCTATTACGGGTGTTTTACTTTGGCTTGCAAGCGTCAGTGGAGGCTGGTTAGAAAATTGGGTTGTCTATAACCAAATTCCCGAGGCGATTGCCGAAAATCGAAATCTCAATATCATTTTTGGAAAAAAACATTGTGCAGAATTTGCTTCAGGTTTCTTAAAAAATGTTGCCGGAATTGGCACAAACCTCATGCTTGGCTTCTCACTCGCATTTTTCCCGATTATTACGACTTTCTTTGGGTTTCCCCTAGAAGCAAAACACGTCACACTTTCCAGCGGTTCACTGAGCTTTGCAATTATTTCGCTTCCACCTGAACAACTCGACTCCACCAGTTTGATTTTTGCTTTTCTCGGTATTGGCTTTATCTTAACCTTAAATTTCGGAGTCAGCTTTATTCTCGCAATGCTCGTTGCCCAGAGAGCCCGAGAAGTTCCTTTGTTTTGGCTCTTTAAACTTTTAAAGGCTGTACGCCAAAGATTCATGAAACGACCATTTGCGTTTTTCTTTGCGCCCGTGCAATCAAATATCGAGGGCTAGTCTATGAAACTGTTCGCATTATTTATTTTATTTATTCCATTTTCTGCTTGGTCCGAAGATTGTGGCCATATGCAAGTTTTTGATCCAAGCATGCAGATGTGTATGCCCGCCCCAGGGATGCCAATGAGCATGCTGATGCTTAAAGGAAATAGTTTTTTTACGGAAGTCACAGAGTCTGGTCCTCGCGGAAGAAATGCATTTTCAGTGCCCCATTTTATAATGGCGGATATCGGAACTGGAATTGGAAAAAGACAATACCTCAATCTCGAAGTGATGGGGACTTCAGAACTCTGGACAACTCCTGAACAAGGCTACCCCGAACTTCTTCAAGTTGGAGAAAATACAAATCAAGGAATAGCATATCTCGATGCTCAACATCCTCACTCATCGCCTATCATGGGACTCACGCTAAGCGATACCATCGCGATCAATGCCGCCGACTTAAAATTATTTTTTGCTCCTCGAGGCCAATCAACGGATGGGCCAGTCGCATTCATGCATCGAACAACAGGTGCTGTTAATCCCGATGCACCGCTTGGCCATCATATCGGACAAGATGTCGGACATATATCAGGCACGGTGTTAGGTACGTCACTCAAATATGCAAATTCACAATTTGAGTTTTCAACCTATCATGGAGCTGAACCACAGCCGCAAAAAACCGATTTGCCCCTTGGTAAATTGGATTCTTATTCGGTGAGATGGATCCAACAAATTTTTACAGACTCTATGATTATGGCGTCTTTTGCTTATATTTCAAATCCCGAGCTTAATGAACCTACTATTATTTCCGAAAATCGCTATTCTGCATCGATCTACAATCACATTGGAGATTTCGACAATA
>JAYUEB010000119.1:0-7137 GCA_043739525.1 Bdellovibrionales bacterium | reverse complement strand
GTAATTTGGCGGAGGGGGTGAGATTCGAACTCACGGAACCCGCAAAGGTTCGCTAGTTTTCAAGACTAGTGCCTTAAACCACTCGGCCACCCCTCCGCAGAGATAGCAATTTTGGAATCTCACAAACTAGTGAAGATGCTTCCACTTTTCAAGTCATTTCAATCCCCTCACTCGCGATTCTAAGACTTTTCAGACTTGCCTTGCTTAGTTTTTTGGCATTGGGCGTCTAAGTCATTCCTCCCGAATATGGAGTTCGATTTTGACCCATCTTATTTGTCAATGCCTGTCCAATTCGCTCTGGAGGCGGTCTCCTGCTTGCAAAGCTTAAACGCGGAGGTATTTATGAGTCCGAAAAAATTTGCTTTCTATGGTGGTCTCGTGATGCTCGCGATGGGTGTTGCTTCTTTAATTCCTGGTCTGGAGGGACCCGCTACCGGCCTTCCACTACTCAAACTCAATACGAGTTACGGAACTTTTTTAAATTTATTCCCAATGAATATTGTGAATAAAACCCTACTCATCGTGATTGGTCTCGCGGTAATGTGGGCTTCAAGCTCATCAACTGTCGGTCTACCTCGATCAATTTATTTTTCACGTTTTGTTTTTGTTGTGATGGGAGTCGCTGCAATTATTGGAACCATTCCTGAATTGAGCACTTTCTTTGGTTACTGGCCACTCTTTGGCTACGAAGCACTCGCTCATGGAGTCTTCGCTATTCTTGGTCTTTATTTTGGTTTCGCCCTTAGCCACAAAGTTCAAGCCGAAATCAAAAGAGATCCAAAACTCCGCGCGACATTTCAACCTGGTCGCCCCTAATCTCACCCCCCAAAAAGAAGCCTTCTCGGTCATTCGAGAAGGCTTTTTCCTTTCTTAAGCTTTTTTGTTTTTAAGCATGATTCCTAAGAGGCCATCGACCAGTCCTGCATTTGCTCCTGCTTGGCCCGTAACCGAAACATCCGGAACTATTCGAACACCTCGCTCACCTACGACCTGCATGAGCTGCAATGCCATATATGAATCCGGTCCCAGTGCATTCACACCCGCAAGATAAGCTTCAGCTCTCGCACTACCAGTTGCACGAATCGACTCGGCTTCACCTGAAGCTTTGAGTTTAAGTGAGTCCCCTTCACCCGAAGCATTTAGCCTTGCAGATTCGGCTTCACCCGCAGCAGTTTTAATACGTGCGTTGGCTTGAAGTTCTGCGATATCGACACCTTTTTCGGCCTTTACAACTTCTTGTTGGATGTCGGCTACGGCCGTTTCACGAACAAGTTCTTGGCGCATTTTCTGAGCCGCCTGTTGAACTTCATAAGTGAGACGTTGCTCTTGTGCGATTTTTCGATCCATCTGGGTTTGCATCAATTGCGCAGGTGGATTGATATCGCCGATCAAAGTATCGATCGCTTGCACGTCATATGAAAGCAAAGCTTCACGAATATGTTCAGCCGCTTCCTTTTGACGTTGGCTGCGAGCACTTAAGAAATCAAGCACCGTGAAATCTTGGGCCGAGTTTCTGAAGTAGTTACCAACAATCGGTTCAAGCACGTGGTCGACTAAGTTTTGCATTGAGCCGACTCGTGAAATCACTTTTGGACCATCACTAGCTCCAACGTGAATCACTTGCGAAACGTCGAGACTAAATGCGAATCCATCTGTCGAGCGAACTGTGACAGAAGAAAGTTTTGCATCGTAGCTGTGCGCTTCAGAACGGGTTGCCCAATTCAAAACGATATTCGTTGTCGGAACCAGTTCAACTTTCATCACGCGTGAATTCAAAGGATGTTTGCCCGGATGAATTGGCGTCACCCACACACCTTTATGGCCTGGGTTCACCAAGTTACCGTGTTTGAATTCAGCCCCGCTCACATCGACTTGCTCACGACCTACATACGAAATCACAACACCAACATATCCAATTGGGATCTCCGTCATTGGTACTTGTTCGACTCGGATAAACCACGGGTTCAAATTCCATGACCCCGAAAGCAAGACTTGTTCTTGTAAACCTCTTCGACCTCCTTTGGTGATAAAGGCTTGTGCGTTTTGAAAGCTGTCGTGGCCTTCAATGACAGATCCTGCGATCTCTCCTTCTGCTATTGGTGCACCATCAAGTGTTGTTGCGATACCAACTTTGTCAGGTTGGATTTCGTAGACAACAAGATCGCGCGAGTCGACACCATTTTCTTGAGCGTTCGCACAGGTAATGACTTTAAATAAAGCCGTATTGATACGATAAGTACCTGCCGTGAGAAGTCCAAGTTGGCGACCTTTTTCTCCACCTTCACTTAAAAATTTGCGAGCGTTTTGGAAGTTATCGCTATCAACGACTTTTGCCAATATACGATCGGCTGGAATTGGTCTTCCGTCGGCCGCGACGACAAGTCCAATTTCGCCTGGACGAACAATGACGATTGGTCGTTTTTGAATAGCGTATTTCCAAAACCACATTCCGAAATACCATCCCGGTGCAAGAGTATCGGCTTGGTAACCGGCCTCGCCTTCAATTGCGATAAAGCTTCCGGCAGGCAAAGATTTGTCTGAGAATTTTTTAATGACAATTCCTACCTCGTGTTCATTGATGACAACAAATCCTGCAAAGATAAAAAATCCGACAGCTCCTAATATGACTATTGGAATGTAAGTCCAATTTTGAACAAGAAACGTATACATAAAAACTCCTTAGGCAAAGACGTGCACCTGCCCTGCTTCCAAAAGCAGAGTTCACGCAAATTAATTTAAAGGAGATCTTTTAAGGATCGCCCTTCCAAATGCCTACGAGGTTAGCTGACGGGCTAGGTTATGGAAGTAACCCGAAGATGGAATCTTCTAAGCCCCTTAGTCATCCGTTATTGGACGACTCTGTGGTTCCCCCGTTACCAAATCTAGGAAGTGATTTGGTACTCGGCTGACTTGAGATCAGTATACTCCTGTGTTTTTGGAGTTGCAAATTTATGGGTTAAATCATTGTTTTTGCTTGGCTATTTCGCTTGCGCCACCCATGTAAGTTTGTAAAACTTTTGGGATGCGTACATTGCCGTTTTCCTGCTGATAATTTTCAACAATCGCAATCAAAGTTCTGCCAATTGCAAGACCTGATCCGTTCAGTGTGTGAACGAACTGTGGTTTACCAGTCGCTTTCGATTTGAAACGAATATTCGCACGACGTGCTTGAAAATCTTCGAAGTTCGAACACGAGCTAATCTCACGAAACGCATTTTGGCCCGGAAGCCAAACGTTTAAATCAAAACATTTTGCAGCACCAAAACCAATGTCGCCAGTACACAAGGCGACTCGTTGAAATGGCAACTCCAAACGTTTCAAAACCTCTTCGGCATTTGTTGTTAACTTTTCGTGTTCTTCGTAAGACTTATCGGGGTGAACAAACTTCATCAGTTCGACTTTATCAAACTGATGCTGGCGAATCAGTCCGCGGGTATCTTTACCGTAGCTTCCGGCTTCTGAGCGAAAGCAAGGCGTGTAAGCAACGAATGCAGTGGGCAAATCGCTTTCATCTAAAGTTTCATCTCTGAAATAATTCGTCACTGGAACTTCGGCTGTCGGAATTAAATAGTAATCGGTATTCTCAAGATGAAAAACATCTTGTTTGAATTTCGGAAATTGCCCAGTTCCAAACAAGCTTGCAGAGTTCGCCATAAAGGGCGGAAGCATTTCGCTATAGCCATGTTCACGCGTGTGAAGATCCAGCATAAAGTTCATGAGCGCTCGCTCAAGATGAGCAAAGCCAGAACGCAAAAATGCAAAACGAGCGCCCGTTACTTTGCCAGCGCGATTGAAATCAAGCATTCCTAAGTTTTCACCAAGCTCCCAATGTTCTTTTGCTTTGAATGAAAACTTTGGCGCAGTACCGATAGAATGAATTACTTTATTATCCGCATCGCTTGTGCCCACAGGAACAGATGCGTGACACATATTTGGCAAGCGCTCGAGCACTTCACGTACTTTAAGTTCAGCCGCATCGGCTTTGCCTTGCAAGGCTTTCACTTCATCTGCAAGTTTACCCATTTCGGAAATTTCTTTGTCCGCATTTTCTTGCGCACGCTTTTTTTGAGCGATGATGGGGCCAAACTTATTTTGTTCGGCTTTTTTAGTTTCCATTTGAGAAATGCAATGTTTGCGTTCGCGATTGAGCTCGAGCAAAAGATCAACTTGAGAGGGATCATCCTTTCTATTTTTTAAACACGCTTTGTATTCATCAGCGTAGGTGCGGCCATTTGCAAGCGGCGTATCTTTCTCAAGCAATTTAATATCGATCATAAAAAACCTTAAGCTCCCGGAGCAGTCATAATGTAAAGTCGCAAAATCATTCCAATCAAAACGAAAACCAGATCAAAAATCAGTATGGACGTGATCGTCCATTTTTTTGCTATTCTTAAAAAACTAAGTAGAACGACAAAAATAACGAACAGAAAACTCAAATTGATCTCGTTCGCCGGTTTTCCCAGGAGTTCTTGTACAACAAGTGATATCGCCAGTGCAATCACTGCGCCTGAAATAAGTTTCACCGCAAAGGTCACGAGTTCTTCAGACGACTTTTTGATTCCGCCTTGCATTCGATTTACAAATTCACTCATCTGTCCCCCTTTAAAACGCATCCGGAGAGAGACTTGTCTCTCCAGACTCTATTCTATGCATTTGAGCCTCTACTTGTCTACGATCAGGTGCACTTGGTAAAAGAGCTAAATATCTATCATAAGCTTTAAGCGCCTCTTCAGCCATTCCCTTGGTTTGGTAAATGGCGCCGAGTTCTTTATATAAATCTGGATTTCCGGATTCTTTTACCTCAGCCTCACGAAGAAGAGACAAAGACGCGTCGAGAGAGCCTGAGCGTCGATTGCATCTTGCCATCTTTACGTAAACTTCAGCTCCTTGCGGATTTTTAGATACCGCCTTCTGAAACTCACTCGCACAGCCAGTAAATTGTTTAAGGGCGTAGTCTGCCTCGGCTGCCAAAATATAGCCCTCTGATAGGTCAGGATTCGAGGCTTGCTCCATCTTCGCTTCATCCAAAGCCTCTTTCGCGCGGCCCATTTGTAAGAGCGCTCGCCCTTTTTGGTAATGTGCACGTGGAAACTTTGGGTTTTGTCTCAAAACTTGGCCGTATTGGCTGTCGGCTTCGGCGTACTTTCCACTATCAAAATAAAGTTGGCCGGCCAAGAAAATCGGATTGGCATCGTTTGGATCTTTCACCCCTGCCAAAAAAAATTGTTCGAGCGCTTCATTATTGCGATTGAGAAACCTGAGAACTTTACCAAGATTAATAATAGCTTTTTTGTTCTCTTGATCGAGTGAAATAATTTGGCGCAAGATCTCTTCAGCCTGCTGATAATTCTCGTTTTGCATATAGACTTCGGCAAGAGCCATCCGGTATTTATTTTGTCTCGGATAGTTGGTGATCATATCACTCAAATAGTTGATTCCAGATGTGGCACCTTCAAGTCCTACGAGTACCTTGGCAAATAGGCTCTGGGCGTCTGCGTTTGTTGAATCAACCTCGATAGCACGGCTCACATAATTTTTGGCATCATTATACTTTCCGAGTCCCATTTTGGCCTGAGCCATAATCAGGAATGTTTCAGAATCGGCATCGTAAATTTTAAGCGCGCGTTCGGCGAAGCTCTCTGCCGCTTTAAAGTCATTTCGTCTTACTTCAATTTGAGCAAAGCCTCTTAAAATTTCATAACGTTTCGGCATCTGCGCAAACGCGGACTGCAAAACTTTTGCAGCAGAATCAAAGTCATATCTCTGTCCAAAAAAATCAGCGAGGCTTACATAGGCCTCAACGAGTTTAGGATCTGCATGAATGGCTTTTTCTGCCCAGGCAATTGCTTCCGTCGATTGATTGAGTTGCCAGAGCGCTTGTGCTGCCTTGAGTGCAGCTACACCCTGCTTGCGATCTCGTTCGAAGGCCGTCTTACACTCAGCTTGTGCGGAGATGTAATCTCCCGCTCGTAAAAACTGTTCACAAGTAAAAATGAGCTCGGCAGCATTCACCTTTACTAATTGAAATTCACGCATACCGGCCCATTCAATTAACTTTGTCTTCGCTTCCATATTTGTTGGATTGACCGAGTATGCTCGCTTTGCAAATTCAATTGCGCTCTGTTTTTTTCCTCTTTGCATATCAATGTTCGCAAGGCCCATGTATCCTTTTGAGAGCGTTGAGTTCGGAACCTTTTCAGTTCCGTCAACTCCCGATTGGATAAGCTCAGAAGCTCGATCATAATGTTGAAAAAGACTTAGCTCCAACAGTCCCATCTCAATTTTCGCAATGCTATGGTTGCGAACGTTACTTAGTACTCTTCGATAGTATTCGAGCGCTTGCGGATATTGACTTCGCTGAGTGAAACATCTCGCCAATTGTATAAGTGGTTTTTGCCAAGACGACCAAAGCTCAGCAGCTTTTTCAAAATACGGTGTGGCCGTCGTGTAGTCTCTATTGAGCAAAAGCAGTTCGCCCTTGATGTCGTATAAAACTGCCGTCCCAGGCTGAAGTTGCAACCAATTGTCTGTCAAATGCTGTGCTTGTTCTGCGCGATCGTTCACAATACTATTGACGATTTCGCAAATAGCACCATCGAGACTTGATAGATCGATTCTCTTTGCTTCGCGAACGACTTTGTTGATTGCAGCTAAGTCTTGTGAGTCCTGAAAACTATAGGGCCATAGCTCTCGGTAGGTTAAACACAAAAGCTGCATGGCGCTTATATTTTTTGGATTTGCTTCGATCGTTTCGACTAAGTCGTTTTCAGCAGCTAAATATCCCGTAAAAGTATCTCTCTGAAAACTAACGACTCCACGCTTAAGGTGATCAACCGCCGTCCCTTGGGCCACCTTTTCCTGACCTGTACGTGGTGAGATCAGATGGATCTTTCCTCCGCGGACTTCTTTAGAAGGCTTGATAAGCAAAGCTGCGACCATGACAATGCTTGCGCAAACCACTAAGAAAAAAGGCATCTTGTAGCTCTTACGCTTTTCTCTTTTTTTGTGCGCCCCCAAATCTTTAAGTTCAATCACCTCTGGATCTGATTTTGTCCCACTTTTGGTATTCGTTTTACTTTTGGTGTTGTTGTTTTTTCGATCTGATCTTTTTGGAGCTATACTCTCAGTACTAAAACT
>JAYUEB010000118.1:0-7184 GCA_043739525.1 Bdellovibrionales bacterium | reverse complement strand
CTGCGTCAAAATTTCTTCTTGCAAGATTCGTGTTGTACCCTCATTTTTATGAAGAGCACAAAAGGATTTTCATTCATGAGTAAAAAATCTCTGGCCGGCAAAACACTTGTCATCGTTGAGTCTCCGACCAAAGCTAAAACAATACGAAAATTTTTGGGCAAAGATTTCATCGTCGAAAGTTGTATGGGTCACATTCGTGATTTGCCCCAGACAGCTAAGGATATTCCGGAAAAAATAAAAAAGCAAAAGTGGGCAAGTCTAGGTGTCGATGTGGACCACGATTTCGAACCCGTTTATTGCGTACCTAAAAATAAATTAAAAATTGTTAAAGAATTAAAAGAGAAATTGGCCGAAGCTAACTTTTTGTACCTTGCGACGGACGAAGATAGAGAGGGTGAAAGTATCTCATGGCATTTGCTTGAGACACTCAAACCAAAGGTTCCGTATAAACGCATGGTTTTTCATGAGATCACAAAAGAGGCGATTCAAAAGTCTCTTAAAGATGTCAGAGAGATCGATACAAATCTCGTTAAAGCTCAAGAAGCTCGTCGTATTTTAGATCGCTTGGTGGGCTATACCATTTCTCCTTTGATATGGAAGAAAGTAGCTTACGGTTTATCGGCAGGTCGAGTTCAGTCGGTCGCCGTTAAACTTTTAGCTCAAAGAGAACATGAGCGCATTAAATTTAAAAAATCGCAGTATTGGGATCTCCAAGGTCAAAACGAAAAAGACAAAGTGGGTTTTGAAACAAAGCTCAACTCATATAAGTCTAAGCGTATTGCGAGTGGCAAAGATTTTGATTCAACAACGGGTGCTTTATTGGCCGATAAAAAGTCAGAGGTGTTACATCTCGACTTAGACGGGGCCAATAAACTTTTAAAAGAACTTCAAGGGCAAACTTGGAAAACAACTGAAGTTGAAGAAAAACCTTTTTCTCGTAAACCACCGGCGCCGTTTATTACGTCAACTCTTCAACAAGATGCAAACCGTAAATTAGGTTTGAGCGCTCGCGAGACAATGCAAGTCGCACAGAGTTTATATGAACAAGGTTTTATTACCTATATGAGAACGGATTCGACCTTCTTGTCGACAGAGGCCCTGGAATCTGCGCGTGCGCGTATTCTCGATCTCTATGGAAAAGAATATCTTCCTGACGAAGCTCGTAAATATGAAGGCAAAAAAGCCAAGGGTGCTCAAGAGGCCCATGAAGCGATTCGTCCTTCGGGAACAACTTTTGCGACTCCAGATGAAACCGGATTAAAAGGTCCACAACATAAAGTTTATGAACTCATTTGGATGCGCACGATGGCCAGTCAAATGGTAAACTCAAGACAAAATCAAGTGAGTGTCCGCTTTCAAGTCGGCGATGCGGTTTTTTCAGCGAACGGAATGACGATTGAGTTTCCTGGATTTTTACGCGCCTATGTTGAAGGCTCAGATGATGAGCAAGGTTCACTCGATGAACGAGAAGTCCGATTGCCAGATATAAAAGTCGGCGACACGATTAAATGCCAAAGCTTAGTTGTCAGCGAACACGAAACGAAACCACCCGCTCGTTACACAGATGCGAGTCTGGTTCAAACAATGGAAAAAGAAGGTATTGGTCGCCCATCAACTTATGCGACGGTCATTAGTACAATCATTGATCGTGGCTATGCAAAACGATTAGCAAACGCTCTCACGCCAACATTTACGGCGATGGTTGTTGCAAAACTCTTGCAACAGTATCTTCCGCAGTATGTGGATCTTGGATTTACTTCTTCGATGGAGAAGTCACTCGATGATATCGCTGACGGTGATCTCGATGAGAAAAAATATTTAAAATCAGTTTATTTTGGGGAAAAAGGTCTGTTGAAACAGGTCGAAGCTCAAGAGAAAATAATCGATCCAGATGAAGCTCGCTCGATCACCTTAGAAGGTCTTAAAGGTTTAAGCTTTCGCGTGGGTCGCTATGGCGCCTATGTAAGTGTTGTCCAAAAAGACGGTGAAGAAGTAAATGCCTCTTTGCCTGAGGCTCAGTCGCCAGCCGATATCACGCGTGAGATTGTCGATAAATTGATTGATCAAAAAATCAATGGCTCAGACGCTCTTGGTATTGATCCGGTGACGAAACTTAAAATTTATGTCTTAACTGGTCGTTACGGTCCGTATGTTCAACTTGGAGAATCCACTGGTGAAGATGCGAAACCAAAGCGAGTGAGTATTCCTCCGCAGATGCCAGTTGAAAGTGTTGGTCTTGTACAGGCTCAAGAGCTTTTACAGCTTCCAAAAACCTTGGGTCAGCACCCTGGAACCGGTAAAGATGTGAAAGCGGGGCTTGGTCGCTTCGGTCCCTACATTGTTCATGATGGAGATTTCAGATCGATTCCAAAAACAGATAATCTTTTCGAAATTAAATTTGATCGTGCTCTTGAGCTTCTTGCTCAGCCCAAAAAGGGTCGTGGCAAAGCGGCTCCTATCAAGGATCTTGGTAAGCATCCTGATACGGGAGAAGATGTCTCTGTGTTTAGCGGTAAATATGGTCCTTATATTAAATCTGGGAAGTTGAACGTTTCGGTTCCCGAAAATATTAAGCCTGAAGATGTGACGATTGCTCAAGCGGTCGAACTTCTTGCTAGCAAAAATGGTGATGCTCCTAAAGCGAAGACGAAAGCCAAAGCGAAAGCGAAAGCAAAACCTGCAAAAGCCAAAGTTGAAGTCGCTACAGCGGCCAAACCAAAGGCAAAAATTATAACCGTGGCTCCTCCTGCTGCTACAAAAGCGAAATCGGTGATGGTTATTGCTAAACCTAATAAGCCGAAAGCAGTTGCGGCCCCAGCCGTAGCATCAGCACCTAAGAGTAAAGCGATGCTCGCAAAAGATTTGAAATCGACGCCTAAAAAGACGACGAAAGCTCAACCAGCGCGGCTGAATAAACGTTGATGCAGTTCGTAGGCCTAGGACTCTCTTTGGGCCTCTCGATTTACATGGTGGTTTTAACCTAAATTCGATAATCTGAGATTATGAAAAAATGGATTATTTTATGGTCCTTCTTGGTGATTGCTCAATCGCAAGCTGAAGACTTTGGAAGTCTTGGTGATATGGCGGAATGCTTCAAGAAGCTCTATCCCGAATCAGCTCCGACCTACTTGAATGTGCCAGTTCCCGGAAAAGCGGAAGCACATTATGTGGTCACACCAAAAAATATTTTAGTTGTTCAATGTCAGTCTGCATCCGCCCCAGAGCCTAAATATGAGGTCAGTCATTCGGGTGCTGGGCTAATCGGAGTCATGACATTTTCAAGTCAGTATTCAACCCCTCCCGATCGGACAGGTTTAGATAAAGATCTTGTACTTGGCTGTGGCTGGCTCGTGAATCAAGAAAATAAAAAAGAAAGAAATTGGGTGCTTGCTTACGAAGGCGAACGAATTCATTCTCCGACTCAAGGGAACTACGGAGCAAACAATACTGATGAAGTTAAAAAGTTAGTAGTTGAGAGACTTGCCGAGCAAATGAAGGATCATCTTCTTATGTCTGTCGATCAGAAAAAACTAGATGAAACCGAATTTGCAAGCTGCTTAAATGTTCCTGCGCTTCAAGAAATGATCGCTGCTTATCAGTACAAATTTCGCACGCCAAAAACTCGTACGACGGGTAGTACGAATGGTACCTCAGACCGCAATTAAAGCTTGTGGCGAGCTTCCCCTTTTTTTCAAAAGCAAGCGACATTTTTGGACCTGTCCTCGTCCCCATCTCAAGCTCCGTCGAAAGGATGGAGCTAAAGCCCTGGCATACTTGATGCTTTTCCATAAGTTGGATTCATCATAAGGGGGCATTTTATGAACCAAATTAAAGGGGCAACTTTAGTTTTAGCATTTGGTTTTTCAATTCATGCGATGGCGGCAACAAAAACTTGGACCGGTGATTACTCTCAAAAAAGTGAGATCACTTTTACGGGCGCTGATAACGAGAAGGCTTGTAAACTCGAAGCTCCCGACACAGAGTGGAGCAAAAACGAGTGCCATGAGAGAACTGTGAACAAGCTCACGCTCTCAAAAGTGACAGATGAACAAGATAAGTACTTTGTTCAAATTTCGATTCTTGGTGGAAACATTCATTCGTGCGATTTTGCAGGTGAGGCAACTTTAAAAGATAATAAACTTGCCTATGAAGATGTGATTCCAGATCAATCTGATATTTGTAAAATTGAGATTGAACAAAATGCGAATGGTACAGTAAAAGTTTCGGCTGGAGATGTTTGCAGTGAGTACTACTGCGGATTTGGCCTTGAGTTAAAAGGGACAGATCAAGCTTTTGCACGCACTGGCGAGGGCCAAGAGATATCGCATGAGTTGGCCTATAAACGCACTCAGGAGTAAGACTTGATGAAAAACTTAGTGGTAGTCATAAGCATTTTGGCTTTTGGAACAGCCGCATTTGCACGCGGTGGTCCACGCGATAATTGCAAAGTTTTGATTTCAAAACTCGCTAGTCACTATAGTGCGAGCTGCACCGGCGATCTTTCGCATCATTATTCTGACGTGACTCAAAACCTGTTAACGGATCATGGAATAAGTCTGAGTTTCGACACCCAAACAGATGATGGGATTCTTAACCTTATCACATTGAATATTCAGCCAGATCCTGAGGATAAGAGCCTCACGAACATCTCTATTACCTGTACGGCAAATGCGATCAAGATTAGTTACGATAAGGCTTCAGCGGGGCACACCGAACAGAGCCTTCAGATCCTTGATAAAAATGGGCTATCTTTAGTAAATACGACAATTGGAAGCCAAAATAACGCCAGTACCAGCTGTCAAATGCTTGCTTATTGAGGCCACTTTTCTTTAGCTCTTAAATGTGGTAGAGTGCGTCCACGATGATTACCGAAAAGTTTAATTTTACAAAGAACTTACGCCCGCTACGGTCACAGCTTGCGGCCAATCAGCGTGCAAAATTTTTTGGACAATTAGAGCTTCCGATTGAAAGAAAAACTGAAAAAGACCGAAATGCAGACTTAGGCGGACGCAGTTTTTATTTTTTCGATTTCGATGATAATGTCGCATTTCTCACAACAGCGAGTTATATTTTTCATAAAGAAACCGGCCAAGAATTGAAGCTTTCAAGTGGTGAATTTGCACAAGTTCATCGTCATGTCGGTAAGTCTGGTCCTTACAAAAATTATCGAATTGATTTTGACGAACAAACGGGAACATTTCGAAATTTTCGCGATAAAGATCATACCTGGGTTGAAAAAATTGTTGGAAAAAAACAATCCTTTGTCGAAGACTTAGCAGCCGCGCTTGGCTTTCCAGATTTTCAGTGGAAGGGCCCATCATGGAATTGTTTTCATCATGCAACTTTGAATCAAAGACCTATGGCGATCATCACAGCGCGTGGGCATTCTCCTCAAACAATTAAAGACGGTATTTCTCTGTTTGTAAAAGAAGGCTTTATTCCGATGGAGCCAAATTATTTAGCTATTTATCCAGTTTCGAATAAGGAAATTCGCGCTGAGCTTGGCGATCCCGAATTTGTTTTGAGTACTGCTGAATTGAAAAAAGCGGCGATTCGAAAATCAGTTGAAGAAGCGATTGCAAAATATGGAAAGAATCCACATCACCGTTTTGGAATGTCAGATGACGATCCACATAATATTGAATTGATCACCAGCGAGATGAAAGTCTTGAAGTCCGTTTATCCCGAAATGAGTTTTTTCATCATCGAAACGCATAATGGCCAAGCCACCAAATGGGAAGTTTACCCAGATCGTGCCGAGGCTAGCATGTGCGCAGATGTTTCAAATACGACAAACGTCGAGTTTTTTGAACAACTGTCGATGCCTCTCTAAACCCATTCTGCCACTCAGCACCAATTCAAATAAAATAAAAGTCGAGTCATTTCAGCAAAGTTTTTGCGGAATGCGTCCGATAGCATAATATATTAAATGCACATTAAAGAAGAAATTCTTCAGCAGCTCGAAAGGCAAAAATGAAAAGCTTAAACGTTCTCAACAGTCTTACAAATTTCAAGGTTCCTGCTCTTGCACTTGTTCTGCTGATGATTCCGCAAGTGGGTCACTCGCAAGCTGCAAAGCCCGCGCAAAAACCTCCCGGACTTCAATGTTTGCACATTGATGCAATCGAGAGAGCTTATCTCAATTCGCATATTACGTTTAGCAGTCTCACTCCACAGCTCGAACAAAGAACAATCGAGCAATATATTAAACGTATCGATGGCGCAAAAATTTATTTACTCAAAAGTGATATCGATCAAATTAAAAAAACTTTAATGGCTGGGGTTTTTTCTAAAATTAAAGATCGTAATTGCAAGGCAATCGACGATGTTCAGGCACTTCTTATTAAGCGTGTTGAAGATCGCGTAAAATTTGCCATAGATACACTCGCTAAAAAAGAGTGGAAATTTGAACCAAAAACTGAGTTGATGCTCGATCCAGAAGGTCGTGAATTCGCAAAAACCAAAGCAGATGCTGACAAATTTCAGTTAAAATATATTCAATTTCAAGTTTCAAATTATCTCGCGACTGGCGAGCCAGAGCTGAAAGTCTCTAAAGAAGATGGCGAAAGTGCTGAACCTAAAAAGAATTACTCAAATCCGTCACAAAAAAGTCTTGATGAAGCTAAAGGTAACGTTTCTCGTAGCTACGAGCGCCAACTTAAAAAATTGGGCGAGTTGAGCAAAGATGATATCTACGCAGGTTATTTAGATTCTTTTGCTCGTGCGCTTGATCCACATTCAAGCTATTTCTCTTCTGACTACTATGAAGACTTCAATATTCAAATGGGCCTAAAACTTGAAGGGATCGGCGCAACTTTGAGTTCACAAGATGGATTCACTGTTGTTGAGCAGTTGATTTCTGGTGGAGCTGCAAAAGAGTCAGGTTTGATTCAGCCACAAGATAAAATCGTTGCTGTTGGTCAGTTCAATGACAAAGGTGAATCTGATAAGATGACAAATGTTGTTGAGATGGATTTGAGAGATGTTGTACGTCTTATTCGCGGACCAAAAGGAACAAAAGTTCAGCTGACAATTTTGCGTCGTGGAGCGGATGGTAAAGAACGATTTAATGTTACGTTGAATCGTGCCCAAATTAAATTAGAAGATGATGCGGCCTCTATTTCTTATATAGAGAAAGAAGTCGACGGTCAGAAAAAGAAAATTGCTGTATTGAATCTTCCCTC
>JAYUEB010000117.1:0-7203 GCA_043739525.1 Bdellovibrionales bacterium | reverse complement strand
GTTTTACGTCAGCTAGAAGAAAAGCGCCTTGCTAAGAATTTAAGTATCGAGTCACAATTTTTAATCGAAAATTTATTGGGTGACTCGGGTCGCATTGAGCAGGTGCTGATCAATCTTGTTCACAATGCGATAAAGTATATACCTGAAAATAAAAAGATTAATTTAGTATGGGAAAAGTCACCCATTGGCGAAGTCATACTTCGCGTGAGAGATAACGGGCCAGGTATTCCACGTGAGCATCAAGATCGTCTGTTTGAAAGATTTTACCGAGTGGATACTGGAAGATCACGAGAGCAGGGAGGAACAGGTCTGGGGCTTTCGATCGTTAAACACGTGATGATCAAACACGGAGGCCGAGTGGCTCTCCGAAGTGAATTTGGTGAAGGGGCCGAGTTTATTTGCTACTTTCCGAAGGCGTAGGCGTTGGAGTCGGCGTAGGCGTTGGGCTTGCTGATGGAGTCGGAGTTGCGACAGCAGGCGCCTGAGGTGCAGTTTCAGGGTTCGGCAGGGCTTGCGAGAGACCCTTTAAATCATTGAGTTTCGTTTGAATCTCCGGCGGAATAGAAGTCCCTGCACTTCCTGAATAACCAATAATCATCGAGTTATTTAAGCGATCAAAACACTGACGAGCTAAATCTGTATGTGGAGCAATGCGAATGCAGAGCTCATAATAGGTCTCATGAAGTGTCCAGAAATTGAGGTCTCGAGTATCTTCAGCGGCCATCCCTGAAAGATAAAGCACGCGTGCTTTGATCTCGTCATTTGCATTATGAAATGCCAATAAGTCGTGAAGAATTCCGGAAGCTCTGAAAAACAAAATATCCTGAGAGTGATCGAGGGGATATTTCTGCTTCGATTGAGCTCTCAAAATCATTCTTTCAGCGACATTGAGGGTTTCAGGAGGCGAAGAGATCAAAGGCTTGCGCTCCCGGCGCCACTCAAGAGCACTTGCTTCCCAAGGAGTAATAGACTCTTTCACAAATTGAGGAGTGCTCGGATTTGCCGCGATTTTACGTACGAGGGTCAGAGTTTTGTTCGGATCTTTTTCTACTTTAACACTAATTGCGATAGCCGAACGTGCCGCTTTCTCCCATTCGAATACGTGCTCAGCTGCAAACTTTTTGTCTTCAATAATTTTGGTGAATTCACCGAGTGCTTGATCAAATCTTCTTAACGAAACATATAAATCTGCTTTTTCAAGCTCAGTTAAACCATCGGTCGGAAAATCGAGATTCATTTTTGGAAGATTGGGCCCAGCGCTTGATTGTGTATGGCACTGAATACAATACGAGCTCGTGTCACGTAAAATAAAACGAGCACCCTCAAGTTGACCACTCGACAAAAGAACTTTTGCGCGTGAAATATCATCTTCAAAAAGTTCAGCAGTAATTTTAAGACTTGGATCTGAGTTTTTTGGGAGCTTATCGTTTTTTAAACTATGAGCGAGTCTTCTTAAAGCCTCAGTATCTTTTTCAATTATAGGTTTATTTTTGGGATCCATAAACTTTTGGTCACTCGCAACGAGCGGCACGAGTTCGCTAAAGACAGTTGAGAGCTCTTGCATTTTGACTTGCCAAGTGCTTGGACCTTTTTCGGGCTCCACTTTTTTTTCAGTTTGAACACATGACAAAATGCCTATTGAGACGAGGAGTGGAACTAAATAACGATACATAAGATTTCCCTCTGGAAGTTGATGTAACAAATTATCACAACCGGCTTAAATCGGTCGAGGAAATAGTTCGAGTTTCGTCTTCAAATGTTCAGGCACTCTGGCTTCAATAATATCGCGAATTTCTTTGGTTTTATAACGGGCCGAAAGATGAATGAGTACGACTTTTTCACACTGCAAAGACTCTAATCTTGGGAGAAGTTCATCAAAGTGAATATGGCCCCAAAACCGAGCATTCTCAATCGACTTTTTCTGATCAACAAAAGTGACTTCCATGACGAGCACTTTGGATCTCTTGATCCATTCGCAATGATCTAAAAACTCGATGCGAGTATCACCCGTAAAGCTAACAATCGGGTCTTCAATAATGCTTTCGACCTCGATTCCGGCTTTCTTTTTTTCGACAATTTCAAGTGGGCTTAAATTCTGAAATTCAGGTTTTAACTTTTTTTTGCGCTCAAAAATCGTGTATCCATTTGAAGGAACACGATGAAAAGTTTTGAAAATCTTAAAGTAGTAAGGCGCTTTCAAAGGATAACTGACGCCTTCTTCGGTAGGTATAAATTTGTATTTGTACTGATGATCCTCAATCTTTTCCCAAAGACGCATGATCGACTCAAGAGGCTCAACCAAAGTGGGAGGCATATAGATATTGGGAGGGGTTTGCGAAGTCATCGATTTCTGCCCAATCAAATAGGGCAGACCTGAAGCGTGATCCATATGCCCGTGAGTGATGAGTAAATTTGAAATCGGAATTTGATAAGGCAATCCTTGAGCAACGTCAAAGCAGGCATCTGCATCTGGAAACGCGATACTGGTTGAAACTCCGGCGATGGAGTAACCCATAAGACGAATCATTTTATGGTTCCAGCTGAAACCGTTGGCGAGAGACACAGGAGCCTACTTTTCTAAGCGACTATACGTCGCGTTCTGCGATTACCTTTGCAAGGACATCATGATTGAGCCAGCTGACTGGATGTTTTGGATTCCAACTGTCAAAGAACATGAGATGACCTGTGCTTTTAAAAACTTCTTCGCTGAGAACAAAAGTAATCAGTTCTTTTTGGTTTTTGTGCATATTCCATAGGTGCTCACTGGCCTGAAGCATTTTTTCCATTTGGATTTGAGAATTGTGTTGCGGCCACTTCTTAAAATCACTGTGTTCGCGAATCACGTTTGAAGTCAGATAATCATCACAAAACTTCAAAAGGTCTGAAAGTTTATACTCATCTTTCAGCAAACCTTGGCATTTTGCTAAAACATTTTTGGCGTGAGTCGCTTTTGGGTTTTTCTCGACTTCTTTTTGGAGGGCTCCAAGAAGTGGATAGAGGGAAACTTCGACACCTAAGAAAATAGAGCTCGAGTTAGTCAAAATTTCGGGGCAATTGTAGACGCAAGTTTTAAGTCCATTTTGGGTGGCATCAAAAGAATAATCTTCGAGCTTCATTTTCGCCCAGCCTTGAAAGTAGGGCGTATATGTTTGCCATTGAAATTTATTTTGAATTAAAACTTCAGTTCCATGATATCCGTAGGCAACATAAGATACATGACCGCCTGATTTTTCAACTTTTTCACGAATACTGGTTGAGGCTTCAAGCAAAGTTTTAAATGTCCCCGCGGTGACATCTTCAAAGCTCATGGCGCTGAATTTTCCGATGTCAGAAGCCCAAAGTCTCGTCGTCGAAATATGTCGATCGCCCTGACCTTTGAAAACTTTATTCATTGTTGGCATCAAAATTTTCGCGCGCGGCACCCCGCCAGCCATGGTATGAACAAATAAAACATTCTTTCCTGAAGGAATATGTTTTGAAAGTTCAGTCATATATTTATCGACGGAAGACTTAAAGCGTTTATCACCACGCGTGCGTGAGTCCGCAATTTGATCCCAATCAAGAGTGACTGTATCCCACTCACTCATTTTAACTCCAGCCAATTGATCACATGGAGATTGGCCTTTGCTCGATTTCTCGAGATCAAAACCAGCTTCAAGAGGGATATTAATGAAATCTTTTGGCTGCTCAGCCAATTCTTCAGTTGTTAAAGCTCTCAGTTCGTTATTGGCATCTCTTCTGCCAACAGTTGAGCGAATGACTTTCATCCCGGCCCTTTGAGCTTCGTCCAAAATACCATTTGCATAACCGCGGCCAAAAATTTCACCGAAGACAACCATGACGTCTCCAGAAGTGAATCCTTTTTGAGAGATAATTTCGCGAACTGCTGGCAAATCGGGGAAATTTTTGAAGTGCGTTTGGGCGTTTGATGACATCAAGTTTTCCTTTTTTTTATGAGTTACGAGGCTATTTTTACCCATAGCTAAAGTAAAGCTTTCTTTCAGATTTTAAAGGATTTAGGCCTGGTTTTGGGCTCAGAAGAGCGAAAATTGTAATCCGTGATCACTAGATTTGCAGTTAAATTGACGCCAAAACGCATAAAAGGGTCGCCTGGAGAAGGCCCCAAAGTACGTATTTTGCAAATTGTTAAACTTGAAAGCTTTTGAATGTGTTAGGCTTGAAATGAAAACATCAGTTTAGGTTAGGGGAATATTACACATGAGAACACAACTAAAAAAGAGCTCACTAGTAGCCATGCGATCACTCATCATTTTGTGTTCGGTTTTAGCCGCTTGTGCAAAGAATACCTCGACAAATTTAACCCCTGAACATCGTGCCGACAGCAATCTAAAAACAAGCGTTCAAAAAATGCGACAGGCTTGTTACTCTCAACCTCAAGGCCGCGATCGAACCGTCGCTGACAATACAGGTGTGCAAATTTGTACTTTAAGACCTGTTACAAATAAAGATGGTTCTGTTACCGCAACTTACAAGCTTTCAAACGATCCGCGTAAATTTAAAATTGCTCAGCAAAAAGCAAAAGATGGAAGTCTAGTTGAAGAAATCACTCTGAATATCGGAGTTGATTTTGATAATGCGAAATCACCTCTGCAACCAGCAGACAAAGCAGCTGTCGTTGAACTCATAAATGAACAATGTAAACCTAATATTTTGACCTATTGGAGCAAATCAAATATCAAGCTTGATCTCAATATGCAGTCAAGCGTTACCGGCGCACCTGTAGATCAAACACTCGCTCTTGAATATGTACCTGTAAAGGCCTCGGCAAGTCCGGGAGATGGCGATCTCAATTATTCTTTTCAAATCGAACAATGGTCGCAGATTCCTGATGGTCAATTTCTCTCGGCAAGCACAGATTCGTGTAATAAAGAAGCGGCAAATGGCGGACTTCCTCATGAAAAAAAACAATTGCGTGCAAAATGTATGAGAGAAAAAGTGAATCAACCTTTCTGTTTATCTTTAAACAAAATGGTAGGCCACTGGCTTGGCGCGGTCGATCACACGGATACGCAGTGTCCGTTACCAGCAGTTGCCCCCGCTGCCGGAACACCGACACCAACTGACGAAGATGATAAGCCTTCAATCATGACTTACGTTGTGAACCCACCAAAGGTGGCAAGCGCGACGGATAACAAAACAGCAACAGATGCTCCTGCCGCAACAACCCCAGCAGCTACAACTCCTGGGGTAGACGATAAAGCTAAAACTTCGCAAGCTACGATTGCGGTTGCTATGGCGGCTGCCTTTGATCAGCAAACGGCCGCTGATGTCGCAGCAGGTGTTGCCGGCGATGATCCGAATGTCACTCCTCCAAAGCCGGCTCCGCAACCGACAAAACCTGCGACTGATCTTCCAGCAGATCAAAGTAACGACCCAAGTTATGCAAAATGGGTCAACTATAAAGTTAGTACGGACGATATCGGACTCATATTTAAGTGTGATATGACAAAAGCTGAGCAAAAAGTTCCTAAGGATCAAGACAAAGAAAAGAAAACGCCACAAAAGCCAAAGCCAGTGCCTCAGCAGCCAGCACCACCAAAGAAGTAAATGAGAGTTGTTTCAATGGTCCCGTCATGGACCGAAACACTTATTAACTGTGGAGTCGATGTTGTCGGCCGCACGAGATACTGCATTCATCCTCACAATCAAATTAAAATCGTCGGCGGAACAAAAGATTGGAATCTCGATCTCATTCGAAGCCTTAATCCTGACTTTATTTTGCTTGATCAAGAAGAGAATACGAAAGAGATGTTTACTGCTTGGCCTGAAAAATGTCTCGTGACCCACGTCGAAAAGTTAGCAGATGTCTCCAGAGAATTGATTCAATTGGCTCAAAGATTTGAAAACCAAAATCTCCTGAGGCTGTCTGAACGCTGGCAAAAATTAAAACCAGTAAAATGCAAAGAAATACCCGGCGTCCTAAAGTGGATTCGAAAACCTCAGGGCGAAATCAAAAATATCGCCTATGTTATTTGGAAGAATCCGTGGATGGCGGTGAGCCCAAATACGTTTATCGCAAGCATGCTGAGTCATGTTGGCTTCGGAAGTCAGATTCAGCCAAACTCAAAAAAATACTACGAATTTGAAATGAAAGATTTGCCGCCTCAAACACTTATCTTATTTTCAAGCGAACCATTTCCCTTTTTAAAAAAGCAAGAAGGTTTAGAGTTTTTCGGTGATGCTTCGGCAATCGTTGATGGTGAAAGCTATAGTTGGTTTGGGATGAGATCGCTCGAGTTTCTTGAAAAACTAAGTTAAATAAGGCGAAAGCCATTTTAAGATTTCATTTGTTGCTTCGCCAGCTCGAGATTCAATGAGTTTTTTGATTTCAAGGCTTGTCTCGTTGAGATCTTGCTTTTCAAGAGATTTAAGCTCACTTAAAAAGTCTTTTGGCTTCTTCACTTCGATAACAGCCGATTTTTTCTTCAAAGCTTTCAGAGAAACTTGTTTCATAAAAATGGCTTCGCGATTGTTCAGGTGGCGAGGACCAACAAAGGTCAAGCAGCCTGCGGCGAGTGGCTCCATCACACTATGGACAGATTTACGAAATGACCCACCCACAAACGCAACAACAGCGTATGCATAAATTTCAGCTAAAATTCCGATTTGATCAACGATCAGAACTGATTTCGGGCTCCACTGATCGACTTGTGAGTAGAGTTCGGTTTGAATTCCAAGTGCCTGGGCTTTCTGTCTGAGGCTTGCCAAATGTGATGAGGTGGGCTCGTGCGGGACAATTACAAAGCGATAGTTCAACCCTGAAGCTGATCTGATGAGTTTGAGTAGGACTTCCTCGTCTTCAGGCCATGTACTGCCAGCTACAAATATTTTTTCTTGAGGTGTATGCCGAAAGAGAGAGTCTTTGATAGCTTTAGGGTTTTTTAGCCGATCAATGACCTGATCATAGCGAGTATCTCCGCAGACTTTTGTGATCGTCTCGAGATTCAGAGCCTTGAAATTTTCGAGGTCTTCTTGGCTCACGCAATGAATTTCACTGAGCTTGTGGAGAGTCCAAGAGGTAAAGTTTTTGGCATACCAGCTCATGCGCGAACTTTTTGAAGCTAGAGTTGCAGAAAATAACAGTGACGGGATTTTCATTTCTTGAGTTTGCGTCAGCATTTCGGGCCAAGCGTCAGTACGCGCAATCAGGAGCGCTCGAGGCCGATGATGAGTTAAAAACTC
>JAYUEB010000116.1:0-2384 GCA_043739525.1 Bdellovibrionales bacterium | reverse complement strand
TAATTTTAAAAAAGGCTAGCTATCTTTCTAGATCTCATGAAATATCCGGGCTAGTTCGTTTGATTTTGAGTCGAGACGACGTTGCTTCTCCTTGAATTGCCTATCGGGCAGTCCTTCGTCGTCGCGCTTTGTCCCAACTCAAACTAAAACGAACTAGCGGTACGCCAAATTAAGGACACGCCCTAGATGTCGGGATGCTGATCAAATTTATCTGAGTTTTGCTTGCAACAAATCTTGCAAATGTAAAATTCCAAGGACCTTGGTCGAGTGATCCGATTCTTTTTTGATTACAAATAAATTTTGAATACGAAATTGTTCCATCATGAACAAAGCTTTTTCCGCGAGCTCACCCGCTTCAACTGTTTTTGGATTTTTATTCATTAGGTCTTTTGCCATATCTGCGAGGGGATTATGACTTTTTTCAAGTCTGCGACGAATATCTCCGTCGGTAATTGCCCCGATTAAGACTCCGCTCTCATCGACAACCCCGGCAATTCCGCGGACAGCCTTTTGAGTCATGAGCGCAAGAACTTCTCGCATTGCAGTTGTCTCTTTCACTAGAGCCAATGCTTCGCCTGAATGCATGACATCTTGAACTCGCGTGAGGAGACGCCGACCAAGACTTCCTCCGGGGTGGAATTCCGCAAAATCTTCTTCTTTAAAACCTCTCCGCTTGAGGAGCGCCATCGCAATTGCGTCGCCGAGTGCAAGTGTCACCGTACTGCTCGCGGTCGGAGCAAGCTTAAGGGGACAAGCCTCTTCTTTAACACTCACATCCAAAACGACGTGAGCCGCACGCGCGAGAGAAGCCTGTTTATTACCCGTCATCAATATGAGTGGGATGTCTTTTCGAACCGCATATTTTGCAATGTCTTGAAGCTCAGGAGTCTCGCCACCATAACTAATTGCAATGATCAAATCACCAGTCGTGACAACTCCGAGATCTCCATGTGAACTCTCAGCAGGATGTAAAAATATCGAAGGTGTACCTGTCGAGCTCAGCGTGCTTGAGATTTTACGCCCGATTTGTCCTGACTTGCCAATGCCAGTGACGATTATCTTTCCTGGCGCTGAAAAAATCTTTTCAACAGCCTGAACAAAACTGTCATCGAGACGCACTTTCAAATCTTTAATTGCTGCGGCTTCAATATCTAAAACTCGACCTGCCTCTTCAATATCTTTATGCATATTATTTAAACCTTTTGTGCACGCATTTCAGTTGAACCTCGAGCGACGCTTGGCTTTTCAGTTTTGCTGCTAACCTGTTTGTTGGCCTTTCGATACTTAATTGCGGCCTCTACGAAACTCTGAAAAAGCGGATGCGGCTTAAGAGGTCTTGATTTAAATTCGGGGTGAAATTGAACGCCAACAAACCAAGGATGATTCGGAAGTTCAATAATCTCAACTAAATCTCTGCTTTCGCAAATCCCAGACAAGACCATTCCATTTTTTTCAAAGATAGATCGAAACTTATTGTTAAATTCATAGCGATGACGATGACGTTCATTAATAAGCTCAGCTCCATAAATACTGCGAGCTTTAGAGTTATTTTTCAAATTGCAGGGATAAACACCCAATCTCATCGTGCCACCTTTGTCATGAATTCCTCTTTGCTCGTTCATGAAATCAATGACGAGATTACGAGGTTTTTTCTGATCTGCAGCACTCACAAATTCGCCCGACGTCGCATCTTTAAATCCGCAAACATGTCTTGCGAACTCAATCGCGGCAAGTTGCATACCAAAACAGATTCCAAAAAATGGTATCTTTTTTTCTCGGGCGTAACGAATCGCAAGCATTTTTCCTTCGGCTCCGCGCTCGCCGAATCCTCCGGGAACCAAGATTCCATCAACGTCATTCAAAACTTTATCCACGTTTTTAGACGTGAGACTTTCAGAATCAACGTAAATAATTTCAACTTTTGTATTATTCGCGATGCCACCATGAACCATAGCTTCGCCCAAAGACTTATAGCTTTCTTTCAAATCAACATACTTACCCACAACCCCAATTGAAACTTCTCGCTGAGGGTTTTTCAGAACTCCAACTATGCGCTGCCAACCTTTAAGGTCTGGAGACTCGGTCGGAAGTCGTAAGCGCTGAACGACACGCTCATCAAATCTCTCATTAAACAGCATCATTGGTACTTCATAAATACTTTCACAGTCGTATGCACCTATGACGTTTTCAGGTCGCACACTACAAAATAATCCAATCTTAGATTTAATTTCTGAATTAAGCGGTCGCTCACTTCGACAAATCAAAAAGTCAGGCTGAATACCAATCTCGCGAAGTTCTTTCACTGAGTGCTGAGTCGGCTTACTCTTGAGCTCTCCGGCCGCTGCAATATAAGGAACATAAGTTACGTGAACAAAAATCGTATT
>JAYUEB010000115.1:0-7209 GCA_043739525.1 Bdellovibrionales bacterium | reverse complement strand
AAAACGAATAAAAACATCACGCGAAGAGAAAACATAAGTGATTGAAGTTGCAAGTCCAAAGCCAATTTAAGCTCGGTTTTAGGGACTTCCGATCGTCTAAATCTTATACGAAGACGGCGAAAAGGGGTTCAGTTTAAGCGACTTTACTGAGAGCGACCGGCTTAATGACATAGATTTCACCAGGGATACCACCGTCTCGTTGATTGATTCGCTTGTCGACCCGGTAGCCTTTGTTGAGATATTGATTATAAATGTGAAAAGCATCTTCGGAGAGGGCGATTTCGCCTGCGCCAGCAACAGCTTGAATCTTTGCCGCGTAATTTACAGTGTTTCCAAAATAATCAATGCCGGTGTTGAGATGAACAGCGATCACTGGGCCACAGTGAACTGAAATGCGAAGGCGGATGGTCGTATCCGCTCGGCCTTCATTGAAGGCTTCTTGAATACGAATAGCGGCAGCAATGCCGTCTTGAGAGGAGCCAAATGATGCCATGACTGCGTCGCCGATTGTTTTGACGACGACGCCGTTGTGAGCTTGAACTTCTTTGAAAACATCTTGAAAGTGAGTTCTCACTTCGGCAAAAGCTTTTGCATCTCCGACATTGTTATAAAACTTTGTCGAACCAACGATATCTGTAAATAAAATGGTTTGATCCCCGAGAAAAAGTTTTACGTTCGAACTGAGATGTTCTTCGGAGAATAAATCGCGAAATTCAGGTAATGCAAGAATTTGAGCTGGTTTAAGTGCTGAAGTTTCCCAGCGAAGTTCTTCGAGAACAAAAATCACAGGCTCAGCACTTTTGTTTTTATATTTAATTTGTATTTGTCTACCTGCTTGGATTTCAGTTTTAACCCCGTCAAATTCTAAAATCCCACCTGGATGCTCTTGACTGACATCAAGCTTGGTTTCCCATTTCTCGCCAATGACTCGTGCTCGATGGATACCATCGGTCAATTCAAGATTAAGGCTGAGTTCCCCATTTGCATTTACCAGCTGTTGAACTTTGATGTGGTTCTTTTTTGCTGGCTCGGCGGCGCAATACAAAAGGGCTTCTACTTTACGAATCGCAGGGTGAACATGAAACATGACCTCAATAGAACTTGCCTCTGATGTTGAAAACTCAATATCACAAATATCGCAGTTTGCTAGCTCAGGAAGTTCTCCAAGACTTTGAGCGCTGTAGCGTGAACCTCGGCAATGTGGACAAATCACGTCCCAACTCAATTTTAAAAGTCCTAATCTGGTTGCGTGAAGGCAGGTCGATAATAAATCTTTCTCGTTTATTTTCCAGTTTCGTGCCAGCAATAAAACTCGAAAAGGTTCTAGATCGAGATCATCGCCCTTAATGACGACATCAGCAAGTTTCTCAACGACATCGGCTTTGAGGTTGCGAGATATGAGATTTTCTTTGATGCTCACAATTTTTTGCATTGCAGATTCAGATAGTGCAGGAGGGTTCGCTTTAAACGCATTTTCTTGTCTTAAGTGTATCTTCGCAAAATGTTGATCTAGCTTTATAAATGCCTTTGCAAAATTCTTTTGTAAGATTGAGCCGGTTTTAAGTAGAAAATATCGCCAGAAACGATTAGAAGGGATCCACCCAAAGTAAATATAAATGTTTCGGCAACCGGTATTACTATCCGAATCAATATAAAAAACAGAATACATTTTTTTTGCTAAGCCACGGACATAAATTCGGGTTGAGGTCATCGTATGGCCCGCAAGCCATGTCCAAGGTTGTTCAACCCATTTTTGTTGAATACCGAGCACTTTGGTTGTGACGCTTACTTTTCCGTTTTCTTCAACTTCTTGTCTTGGGGCGAAGCCCATCTCGCGATTCAGTCGTGAAGTATCAGAGAGGTAACTCCAGATTTCTTCACGAGTCGCTCTCATCTCAAACGACCAAAAGTATTCGACCGTCGGCGAAAGTGACCAATCAACTGTGCCCTGAACGCTCAGTTTTTCTTTGAATTCAGCAAGACTCAGCATGTTGAACTTTTCGGAATTTTAGATTTAAGAATCGAGTCTATTTTTGACTAGACCTTTATCGAGTGACCATACTTTTAGGGAGGTAAATCTTAAACATATGTTCACCAACCGTGCTGTCTCGGAGGTCTACTTCATTACCGTTTTGGATATCAAATAACTGCTGCTGATTCAGCTCGACTACGTGATAGTGAAATGCGATCAAAGTCGTTTTAAGTTGTACGCCTTCAGCTGGCGGATTTGTTAAGAGATCCATTGGAATCAGAAGATCATGTCGATGTGGAATAAATCCAAGGCCCGAATTAATGACTAATTGATCACCAGCAATTGTTGGTAAATTTTCTGGGTCATCGTGATCAGGAGAAAATGAATGTGCCTGAGTTGGCAACACTTCAAGAGTTAGAATAGCAAAGCCTAAAGCTTTTAAAAAATCACGTCTTGGATTTTTATTCATGTTATTTCTCCCATATATTTGTTTGTTAAACGGATTGAACCAGGTAAGACTTAAAAAATCAAGTTGAGGTTTTAACGGAGGCAAATTGAAAGTTTTTATTGTGGGATTTTTTTTATTAAGTGCATGTGCTTCGAAACCAATCGATGCAGATCAAAATTGGTGTCAAAAAAATCTCTCGGATCAAGAAAATTTGCGGAGATGTCACGATCAGAACTTTGAAAAACTAAAAACGGACCCCGGTCCTGCGATGCTCACTTTAGAACAGCTGTGCAATCAAAATCACCTAGGTCGTGCCTGCTCAAATGTCGCTTATAATTCTGAAGAGCCAGTTCCAGGAAGCAAAGTCGATCTTAAAATGGCAAACGAATATTATACTAAGGGTTGTGATCTTGGCGATGGAATTGCTTGTATGTCTCTGGCGGATCTTATTTTTCAAGGGCGCGGAACTGCGCCGAATCCAGCCAAAGGAGTTCAGCTCTTACAAAAATCTTGTGACTTAAATTACGGTCAGGGATGCCTGCGTGTTGCGATGGTTGTTCTGCGCGGAAAGCTACTTCCAGCAAATCCAGAAGAAGTTACAAAATTAATGGAGAAAGCTTGTGATCTCGGGGACGCCATGGGCTGCCACGACTTAGGATATCGTTACATGGACGGGCTGGGAACAGCACGCGATCAAGTCCGGGCATTAGATGTAATCGGTTTATCGTGTGAAAAAGGTTTTCCTCGTGGGTGTGGATCTCTGGGCACTTTTTATATGATGGGTGTCGCTGAAGGTGGTGTTGACTATGCTCAAGCATATGAACTTCTTCAACGTGGATGTGCAGGTCTTGACGGACCGTCTTGCAGCAATCTTGGCTATATGATCGAAACAGGTAAAGGTGTCGCAGCTGATCCTGTTCGTGCGGCACAATTTTATATCCAGGCGTGTTCAAAAGGTGACCTTATGGGTTGCGGAAATCTAGGCGTGCTTCAGGCGGAGGGTCGTGGTGTCAATCGCGATGATCGTGGGGCTCTTCCAAATCTTGAGCGCGCTTGCTCCGATGAAGTTCCTGAGGCCTGCAGATATATGGCGATTTTTCACGAGGAGGGTCGTGCAGGTTTACCAAAAGCTCAAGTGACAGCAAATTTTTATCGCAAGAAAGCCTGCCAATTTGGCGACGAATTGTCGTGCTCAAAAATTGCTGTTGGATTTGAGTCTTTATGTGCAAAAGAAGATACGCTTGTCTTAGCATGCATGACTGGAGCAAAACGTATGGTTTCTATTTGCTCCCATGCGCAAAATCTTTTATATCGTTTTGGTCGTAAAAATAAAATTGAGCTCGAATGGAGTGGCGCAATTAAATTCCTCGCTGAAAGTTGGGCAAACGGAGAGAAAAACTCACTTGAATTTACCAATGGAACTACTCGATATGAAGTCGGAGAAGAAATTTCAAAAAACACAGATCCGCCGACGAAAAAAGTAAAGGTAACCGTCAGCGAACGGCAAAAAAAGAACTCACCTGAATGTCATGTTCCTATCTTAGGGACGCTTAATTCAGATTCTGTAAAGAAAGCCCACAACCTCAGCGCAAATTGAAAATTACAATTTGCTACACGATCAAGAAATTTTTTTATTGACGTGAATGTAGATCGTCACTCAACATGATTTGAATTTATTTAACAAACCAACAACAAAAGGATGACAACATGAAAAAACATATCATTGGCCTCGTGGTTCTCGCGATCGCAGGTTCTGCTCAAGCATTAACTCTTAAAGAGAAAAAACAATATGCCGACTGGCAAGCCTATTTGAAGGATGAAGGTCAAAGCTACGTTAAAACTGTTAAAGAAAAATGCGGTTATGAAATTCCTGTAACTTTAGAGGACAAATTCACAACTCCGTTCATGACTGAGAATGCGAATGCAGCTTCATATTGTGACACTCCTCGCTCAACCTTAGCTTCTATGTGCGGTGATGCGACAGCTAAAACTGAAATTACTAAAAAAGTTAAAAAAATTACCTGCAAACTTGGGAAAGCAGACGAAGCTTCATTTAAATTCTCGGGTACTGAATTGGTTTTCACTGTGGGCGTTAAAGCATCTAACCTCGATGATAAAGCCAAAAAATTCTTTGAAAATAATCTCTAATTTTAAGGACTAAAAATGCGATTCATCTTTTCTCTCGTTGCAATCATAAGTTTCTTGGCTCCTTCGGCACATGCCTTGAGATTGAAAGACGGACAAGTTATTTTGGATAAATTAGATGACTATCCGACCTGTCAAAATCATGATTATTCCGGAGATTTTTGTCATGATGCTTTGGTGAGATGGGTTGAAACTCATCCTACAGATGCATTTCAAGCTGGGAAGATGACTCGCAAAATTATGAATGCCTGGGTGGCAGTTCCGTTTTTCACCAAGGCATTTAGTAGTGGTAAAACAAATTGTAAAGACGAAGACGTTAAGCTTGCTGTTGTCAGTGCGCTTGATTTGCCTGCAGATAGTAATGCCGATGTTTTGAAGCAAGCTAAAAAAATTGGTATCGAACAATGTTATTCTGAATTTAAATCTTCAATTTTGGATTCGTCAACTTTGACGAGTTATACTTTTAAAAATATTTGTAAGGACTTGATTGCCAAAGGTGATCTGACCGGCCTCAAAGCAAAAAAATGTAGTTCAGAAAATTAGAGGTTTTTTATGAGATTTTTCTTCAGTTTACTTTTTGCCGGTTCTCTTCTTGGCAATTCGGCTTTAGCATCGGTTGTCGCCTACACAGGTGATGGTTCTGAAAAGTTATTCATTGAAACGACCACTGGCGACGCTGCTTTCATTAAAATTGAAGGAACTTCTTCAAAATGGACGGGCAAAGTAATCAAGACAAAAAAAGAACATGTGTCTTCAGGTGACCGGTATTCTTTTGATTATTTTCTCGATCTCAGTAGTGGCAAACAGAAACGTAGCTATACTCCTGTTGTCGCAGATGGCGAAACAATGTATCAGGGGAGCTCTGTTAAGAAAATGAAACTCTATTTTCCTGGCGGTCCAAAAGATGGACTCGATTTAAAGCAGGACGTTGCTCTCACCAAAGAATCTCAAAAGATCGATCTCCCTGGGGAATATAAAAAAGCCCCGTTTTCTCCCGACGTCGACTAGCCTCTTTGCAAGCTAATTGAGAATTGGCAGTAATAGCCTTGCGTGGCTCTTTCGTCTTATTGTATACCTGTGTGTACACCAATGAGATACCGAAGGAGCTTTAGATGAATGATAAAAAATTAGTTGCCGCTACAATTGATCAACTCAATAAGATTTTAGAATGTGAATTGGCGGGAGTTGTCCGCTATACGCACTATGCTCTTATGGTATTTGGCCATAATCGGATTCCAATTGTAAAATGGTTGCGTGAGCAGGCAG
Source organism: Bdellovibrionales bacterium (assembly GCA_043739525.1). Classification (GTDB taxonomy): domain Bacteria; phylum Bdellovibrionota; class Bdellovibrionia; order Bdellovibrionales; family JAMPXM01; genus JAYTQQ01. Next base: position 1,378 of record JAYUEB010000115.1, on the reverse strand, counting down.
CTGAGTCATTGAACCACGCAAGCATTGCTGGCGAACACATCACGACTCTTGATGGACATCCAAGTCTTAAAATCGGAAAATTGATTGAGACTGAAAAGCATTCTTTAAATGCGATTTTGACTGAAAGTCTTGAGCATGAAGAATATCAGCTTCAAAATTTATATAACTTACTTAAATTAGTTGAAGGAAAGTCTGTTTATCTCGAGGAATACGCCCGCGGAATGATCGAAGAAGAAGAGGCCCATGTTGCCGAAGTCAAAAAAATGATGAAAGTTCAGCCAAAGTGATTATAAAATCTTTTTCTTTCGCAATTTTTTGCTTCTCTCTGGGCCAGTTTGTATTAGCCTCTAATACAATAGAAGATCTTGGGCAACTTATCTTTAATGATCCAAGCCTTTCGCAGCCGTCTGGGCAAGCTTGTGCGAGTTGCCATAGTCCAAATGATGCTTTTACCGATTCAATGGGAGCGGCTACTTCTCGCGGAGCCGATTCAAAAAGTTTCGGGAATCGAAATTCACCGACTCTCGCCTATATGAAATTTTCAAAACCACTTACCCTGACGACTGAACATGGTGAGTCAGGTTACGAGGGTGGTTTATTTTGGGATGGGCGGGCAAATACACTTGAGGATCAGGCAAAAGGTCCATTATTAAACCCTATCGAAATGGGTTCGACTCAAGATTATGTTGTGAACGCAGTTTGCACTTCTGAAGCTTATGGACCGCTTTTTAAAAGTATATTTGGTGAATCGATTTGTGATGCTTTGATCTCTTTAGGTCTTCCGGGAAGTCCTCGGATATTCTCACAAGTGGCCAAAGCTTTTGATAGTATTGCTTTTGCCATAGCCAGCTATGAGCGAACAGATGAGTTCTCTCCTTTTGGTTCGAAGTTTGATATTGTGAACGCAGGTCTTGATAATTATACGGATTCAGAGCTGCGCGGTTACAATTTGTTTAAAAATACTAAAACGGCAAACTGCGTTGCCTGCCACGTTTTAGAAAATGACAATTCATCTGAAAAGCCCTTGTTCACTGATTTTAGTTACGACAATTTAGGTGTTCCTGCAAATCCAGAAGTCCAGGCTCTTGGTTATAAAGATCTTGATTTGGGACTTTCAAAAACAAGTGGGCGCGTTGAAGACAACGGAAGATTTAAGGTTCCGACACTACGTAATATCGCACGTACCGCGCCTTATATGCATAACGGTTATTTTAAGTCGCTGAATCAAGTTGTCGACTTTTATAATACAAGAGACACAAAACCTGCTTGTGCCACTTTGATGTCTGCTGATGATGCTGAGAAAAATAATTGTTGGCCAGCTGCAGAGGTTGCCGAAACAGTTAATCACAAGGAGCTTGGTGACTTGAAGCTCACTGAT
>JAYUEB010000114.1:0-7210 GCA_043739525.1 Bdellovibrionales bacterium | reverse complement strand
GGCACAACATGAAGGCAATTGGGTGGCACACGATCAAAGCAATCGTGTGGCACAAGGCCTAAGCAATTGAGTGGCACACGATGCCGGCAATTCGACATCCTGACGATTGTCTTCCATTTCATCAACAACCCTTTGAGCGACTTTCATCTTTCTATCTTGCCTCCACTGACTTGCCTTTTGCTGAAACGGAATATCGCAGGCGACATACATCCCAGTTTCACGATCAAAACCAACGGTGACTGTGGTGTCCACGGTGCCTTGAACAAGACGATTCTTATGAATGTGAAAGTTAGTTTTGTAACTATCTCTGTCGGGTTCGATTTCAGCTGCGAATGTCGCCGTCTCTAAAATTTTCTTGCGACCTTTGATACGGTCTTCAAAATTTGTCTTGTCTGAATTACTTGGATACAACTGGGCGAAAATCACGATTGGACAATTTAGCCTTTTTCTATAGTCATCAAGCATGTCGCAGACACGGGTAAACACATCTGTAGGGTTCGCACTCTTATTAGTCGTCGAAGAAGAGATCTTTTGAAAGTAATCAATAATAATTAGGTCGAAGTCATTTTTATTTCGGACCAAACTATCAAGGAAATGGTCAAGACCCTCAAGGCTCGTGGTTGGCTGTCGAATGTCAGGAAACGAGTTGTCGATAACAACAAGCCGTTTTGATTCTCGCATTTCATTTTGAAAGCGTGAAACCTCTTTGCGCTGCTCGTCCGATATTGCGTCAAGCCGAGTGTACGGCCATTTTTTATAGTGAAAGGCAACTCGTGTATAAACCTCACCCATCGTCTCTTCATTTGTAATCACCAAGGCGCGACAGGGTTTGCCTGTTGCGGGATTGTTTTGATTGAGCACGGAATATGTGATTTGAGCAGCGGTAGATGACTTTCCCTCACCTGTCTTCGCACCAAACAGAAGAAGGTTTTTGGCGAAAAGTGGAATCGTGCTGTCAAAACACGGCAGCATACACCTTAAGCGATACCTGGCAGACTCTAGGTATTTTTGATGATCCGTCATCGCATCAAAAAAGTATGCGTCCTTAAGTTGGTCAAGGTTGAGGGATTGGACAGCCTTTCGTTCTGCGTCCGATTTCACAATGTCCTCATGCTGTTGTTTATATTTGACCAGATCGACCTGAGACTTGTTCTCACGAACTTCAAGTTCAATCTTTTGAACGGCCTGCTTTCTATTTTCAAATTCTCCCGCTTTGGCGATGTCTTCCTTAAACCGAATTTTTTCCGATTCACTCATTTTGCGTGACTGCGGCGGTCGAGAATCATTTGTTTCAATCGTTGGATAGAACTCGCTTACCCAATTGATTTCATCAACTGAAAGGCGCGTACCTGTAGCCTCCATAAGGACAAAAACCCTATCGAGAGTGAGACCCTTCTGCTTGTATCCATGAAGAAGTTTGCGAAGTTCAGGGTATAAAACGTCAGACATAAAATGCTCCTAGTGACCAGACGACATGAAGTCTTCGATGTCGTTGGATTCTTGAAAGTTGATTGGCGGCATCGTTTGATCGGTGGAGCCAGGGGTGGGTTGGGTTATTTTTGAATCATTTTGGCCAGAGGATTGATTGTCTCTTTGGCTTTTTGAGAAAGAGGAGTTTTGCTCTTTTCTAATCTCTTCTTCTCTCTTCTCTTCTTGGTCGCCCACTGGTTGACCATCGGGCGTCCGTTTTCCGCTTGGCAGTGCTGACTTGCTTAATAGTTTTCGATGGTTGAGCAAAACGACTTCGATCTCGTTTTCAAGATCAACGAACTTGATTATCCCTTGGTTCTGACAACGTTCTAGGAATGTTCTGACCTTCTTCGGCTTACATTTCAATATCGAAGCCCAAACGTTTGCCGTAAGTTTGGCCGTGGGCGCATAGTCGATACCGTCAACGCCGCCAACCAGAAATTCAATTAAGAACATCAGACGCCCGTAGCCTTCAGCGCCAAGTTCGTTGCTGAGACTCATGAACGATTGATTTTGTGTGGAATTATTTGAAAAGTGTTTGAACCAGAGCATGTTATTTACCAATTCCGACTGATTTACTCAGGTAATAAACTTTTTTTGAAGTGTGCTTGCCGTTCTCCGTGGTGATGGAAGCGTGAACACTTCTGAACTTTGTATTAAGCGTCTGCGCAAACCTGCGTTTGGTTGGCGCAAACTCGTATTTACTGACCTCCAGCCACTTTAGAAACAGTGGGTATAGATCATCTAGCCAAACCTGTGTAAGGCCGACCTCAAGCCCGCTGGCCTTGATGAATGCCAAGATCACCGCGTCTTTTTCTGCTTTTGAAATTAAATTGCGTGCTGCCATTTTATCTCCTCATAGGTAAAGGTTGTTGCACGCCTTACTTATATCGTAGAGATCGCACGCGATTTGCGTTTGATCTGAAAAATTGAGATTCGTAATTCATTGATTTTACTAGTGAATATGGCGACAAAAATTATTTTTAAATTTAGTTGTCAATCTTGATTTGCGGATTGCAAAAAAACTCTATCATCGAAGCCGAGCACGATCACTCGCCGTTGGCCTGGTCCAGTATAGCTGTCGCCATTCGCCCTAAGCTTATAGTCGGCTTTGCCCGATAATAAAAATGAGTGTGGCAAGAATTTCGCCGTAACTTTCAGCTGTTGCCACTTTGAAAGGAACTTGATTGAGCGACGAGGTCGGTGTCGTCATTTCGCTTGCAGAAGCCTATTCTCATTTGGAGCAGATCAAAGCCCTTGATCTTTCGGTGACAAGCACTTTTCTTATCGAGAATAAAACTCGGCTACTAAAGGATGGGCTTTGCTTTACTGATAATTCGGACAAATTGGTGACCTTCCCGTCGCTGCTATACCCGAAAAAACATTTCATATCGGAAACTGAGTTCAAGGAAATCAATCGAGAACGGATCTTTCAGTTTAAATTACAAACCACAGATCTTCTTCGAGCGGTGCATGAAGCAAATTGGCTCGATAGATATTTGGAATTCTTGAGAACTTATTCTGAGAAAACTGGAGACGCTCATTTCTACTTCAACGCGGACGCTGTTTACTCAATTCAATCAAGTATTGAGAAGGTTCGCAATCTCGATGCTCGATCTGGTGGACTAAGTGACTGTATTGAAGCGGCTTACACCTTATACGAAGCCAACCATTTCCCAGGCTACAGGACTTTGCGGGAGTTTTGCGAAGAGTTCCCTCCGCCTGATCCGCTGGCAGACATCAAGGCATTTGAAACATACTTTCACCAATACAATGCCAATGATTACCTGTACGAATTGGCGCACACTTGTTCAAATAGCGGTTCCAGCTTTCAAAATGCTTTCGTTAAGTCAGTAGACAACGCTCTGGGACTCGGTGACAACAATGTTCTAGATTCGAGTCGCGCAATCAAAGGATTTAGATTCCGCAATAAAATACTGAGTGATTTTTCTTTCAATCCTTTCGGACATTCGCCAAGTTTCCATTGGGTTTCTTACGGTAACGAGCCGTTTACGCTTACGAACGACCAGGCCAATATTGTAAAAGTCCTTTATGAAAATTACCGTTTAAACAACAACTCATTTCTGTCTCAAAAAGAGATCGCGTCTAAGCTGAATGAAATTGATCCCAGTGTCATCGTCGATTCATTTCGCCTAGAGGACAAGTTTAGGGTCAAGGGATCTGGCCGTGTGCTAAAGCCCGTTTTTCATCGACTGATAATGAAAAACGATGATGGAAGTAAAGGTAATTACTATCGTCTAAGCCTCCCAGCACGAACCGCACAAATAACGCGAGCAACAGGCTAACCCTCAGCCCGTTAAATACCGAATTTAATAATCCAAATCACCAATCCACATTTTGATTTTCTTGGTACCCACAAAGTACCCAGGTCGCCTTCTTTAATTTCAAAAAAAATTCTGTACACTGTTTTTATGGGGACACGTTTTGTGAATCCAATAAACGGTTCTAACGAAAGGAAGAGAAAATGAAAACAGATACAAATTTAGAAATCGCTGGCGGTTTCGCCAACGAAACACAAATGGAGGTTCCAGTGGAATCAGTAAACGAGACAAGAAAAAGAAACCCAATTACCGCCGAACGAGTTCAGCGCGCACTGAAGAAGCAGGGTATAGACTTCGATGTCATGAGCCCTACAATGCTATGTGGTCCTGACGGATATATTATTTTGAAACATTGGGGTGGAAGAAAACCGACAATTGAAATTTGTATGCATGTTGAGGTTTACAACGCCATTGGAGGAATTGCAGCGGCAATAGCTAAAGAGGTCCCATATCGCCACATGTCTACCGATCTAATACACTTTGATCGTTGGAGTGACGAGGCTCCGACCAAAATTCGTTTAATAGAGGTAGACATGGATATTCCAGAGATTGAGGACCCAGACGCAGAAGATTCCTGTATCACCGTAACAACGGCTACCTCCACAGATGACAATAAAGTCTACTTGGAATATTTGGCAAAAAATTGGCCTAAAATGAAGGTGTCCTAAAAAGTTGGCTATATGAAATTCAGGAGTGGTATCTGAACGGCAAATCCAGAATACCACTCCTAATTCATTAGTAAATAGAAATTGAAAATAAATAATGTTGGCTCGTGTGGGCCAGCAAGGGGCGAGCTACGTCCTAAATTTGATAGCCGTAAGGCGAAGGAGAAATAAAATGGCAAATGATGACGTTAAGATCTTAAGACTTTCTGTTCGAGAGTTTTTAGAAAAATTAGAATCTGGCGAGATAGCAATGGCACCTGTGCCCAAACCATACCCATTCAATCATTTTAAGGATAAAAATAATTTGTCTGCTCATGAATGGCAGCAATTGATTGAAGAGACCGACTATCTTTGCGGCGAGTGTGCCTGCGATCTTTCATACGTTGGAGGCACTCGCAGCAGCGCCAGAGTCCGAAGAGCGAAGGCACATCTAGAAACACTGAATATACTTGTAGTGAATTCCAATGGCCCTGGTGTTCTTGATTTTGTACCTTTGATTCATGCAACTGATTTGGCGCTTACCATCGCCAAAGGATCGCTCGCAAAACACAACGCCCAACCCCGCAAGTTTATAAACTATGATTTGGATACGGGCGAACCGCTCAATCAGACAGATCATTTAAACGTGGATATGGACGAAATTCTTGAAAGTATGGGCATCAAGAGATCGCGTCGCCCGCCAAGCCGCATGGAACGCCGAAAACTTAAACGACGTGGAAGTCTGCACTAACGTTAAGAAAGGAACTTTTTTAAGTAAGTATTTATGAAAACAGAGAACAACGTCGGCGATTTACCCCAATTGCCTTCCGACGATAAACAAGATGAGCTAAATTTGGAGAAGAACGGCACGCCACGCAAAGACGTAAAGAGTTGTTCCGTATGTAACAATGAGAAGCCTCTTGGGGATTTTTATTCCAAGGGAGGTCGAACAGATAGCGCCTGTAAGGCGTGCCAGAAGAAAAAAAAGAAAACTAAGTATGTAGCCAACAAGAATCAGGATGTAGTTGCTGGACTGACAGCAATTCTTGGGATAACCACTCAGGCACTTGGCAAGCGAATCCGCTCTGAGATTGAAAGATTAGATGAGGTAATTGTATGGCTACAAAAATCCAAGCGGTAAGATTTGATAGAGTTTCTTCGGCGGATCAGCGCGATGGCTATTCATTGAGCGCACAACGGGACAGCGGCGATGCCCTCGCCAAGCGACATGGGCTTAGTGTCGTCAAATCCTGGTCCGTTGATGAAAGCGCAAGCAAAGAGGAGGACCGTAAAGAGTTCTTCGACATGATTGAGTTCGTAAAGAACAACAAGATAACTTCCGTTATTTTTGACAAAGTTGATCGAGCTTGCAGAGGGCTAAAGTCTGCTGTGCTAATCGAAGAGCTTATGGATCACCACGGAGTTAGGTTCTATTTTTCACGAGACAATCTGACCATTGACAAGGATTCACCCCCTCAAGAGAAGCTGAGATTTAATTTGGGGATCATTCTCGGCAAATACTACATTGATAACTTGAAGTCAGAAATTCACAAAGGTATTGAGGCCAAGAAAAAAGCTGGCGTTTGGAGTGGCAAAGCTCCGTTTGGTTACAAGAACGTCACGATCAATGACCGTACCGCAATAGACATCGAACCAACCGAATTTGCAGTCGGAGCGGAAGTGTTCCAATTGTATTCAACGGGAAACTACGGGTTGGACGATCTCGCAAAACTCATCGCAGATCGAGTGCCCAAAAGAAAAAGAAAGAAGAGATCAAAAAAAGGCGATCCTCAAACTTCAACAGCCATAGTTGAAGTCGAGTTTACTAAGAGACTCGTTGAAAACATGATTTCTAATCCGTTCTACTATGGAGTAATGATGATTAAAGAAAAGCTGTACCCCGCATCTCATCAGCCGATGATTTCAAAAGAATTATTTGATGCCTGCCAAAAGATCAGAGGTATCAGAGCGGCCAACTCTCGTAGCACGCGCAAAGGACTCATATCCAAACCACTAATGGGTGTTTTCACTTGCGGCGATTGTGACCACGCGGTCACAGGCGAAGCCGTGAAAAAAAATAGTGGCAAGGTCTATGTGTATTACAAATGCGCAAACAACAAGTGTCCACAGCATAAGAAGCGGATTGAACAGAGTGATTTATTTGAACTCATCAAAGGAGCATTCGAGCCATTCAAGAAGTGGACACCCAAGGCGACAAAATCGTTCATTGATGCGATACACGCCTCTCTTGGCGACCTTGAGCTTTACACGCAGAAGATGACAGGCGAACTCGCTGAAGCTCGTATTGAGCTTAAGAAACGGGTTGAATTGCTCAATGTACTGAAGACTGAAGGCAAACTATCGCAAAGTGAATTCGATGCCGCTGTTGCCGTTCCCATGAAACTTTTGGAAGACAACACTGTCGAGATTCAAGCGTATCAAGAAGCAGATCTCGCAACTTTTCAACGTGGATGCAACATCATCCAACTATTCCAAAAAGCTTACGATTACATGCACATAGATGGCAACGAGCTTGAAAAAATCAAACTGATCCAAGCAGTCCTATCCAACCCGAAGTTGAAGGACCGAACTATCGGATATGAATACGAAAAACCGTTGGATGTCCTACTGACATTGACAACAGTTCCCGTATGGTGGAGGCGGGGGGAGTCGAACCCCCGTCCGCGAATGATCGGTGTTTGGGCTACTACACGTTTAGTCTTTATTTTTAGGGCAGTGCACGGACTTCTAAAG
>JAYUEB010000113.1:0-2397 GCA_043739525.1 Bdellovibrionales bacterium | reverse complement strand
TCGCCAAAGCCACGAGAACGCAGAAGACTTTGCATCGTCTTTTGTGCAACTTCAGGCAAAGCCCGTTTTGGTTTTGGAAAATAAAAAGACTGCACGCCTTTCTGATATGATCCAAGGTATGGCTCAAGCAGCATTAGTTTTGGGTTATTATTGAGAATAGCAACTGCGCCAAGTTCTGTTGTCTCTTTGTGCCCTTTCACGAAATCAATAATGGTGCCTTGACGGCCATTTTTGGTATTGGTCCAGGATTTATCTTGGACAACAACAAATTCGCGGCCTCGCAATACCTTCTGACCTTTTGAGTTTGTAACGAGCTGAATTTTGTTCTCTTCGCAGTAAGCGAAAATGCTGCGCTCATTTGCCTTTTTCATCTCGTGGTATAAAATCCCACCGCTCCGATCAAAAATTGCAGGCAACTCATCGCGAGTACGGTTGCGATCAATTTTTGTGAACTGGCTGTAATCCTTTTTTCCGAGTCTTGGATTGCCTGCTGATTCAGGAAGTAGATGGCTCGCAGTTCCCACAAAATTTCCTTTTCCGTCAAAGGCTGCTCCAAAATCGGAAAGAGTTCGTTCTCTAAGTCCTGGGTTCTTTGCATATCTTTCATCATTCTCCTTGAAGGCTTTCATTAAGCCTTCTTTTTCAAATTTATCTCCCATTCGTTTTCCACGGATTGCTTTTGCGTCACTTCCGTAGACATAACTAATGTTCTTTTCTTCCACTCGAACATGCACACCCCGAAATTTCAGAAGACCCACGTACTCGTCAAAGCTTGTGCTTGCAGCTCTGGCAAAATCTGCCTTTTGTTTCATATCAAAGAACCAAGATTTTTTTCCTTGTGCGGCCATAGTTTGAGCTTTGTAGGGCTCATGAACTTTATTTTCTCGACTCCTTTTTTCAGTAACACTGAAGCCATTCTCTCTGGCAATTGCATTGTTTGCTTCACGCATTTTCAGAAAATCGCTTCTTTTGTTATTAAGCAACTTTCCAGTTTCAGAATTTACAGTTGAGATCACAATATGATTGTGAATGTGATCCTTCTCTGTGTGCGTAACCACCCAAGCTGTGTGACCAGGAGCAACTCGTCTTGCTAGCTCTTGGCCCATTTCATTGTACTTCTCCGGAGGAAAGAGATCGCTCTCTTTCGCAGGCCAAGATTGAATGATTGTGAGCGCTAAGTTCTTCGCCTGTTTCTTACGGCCTTTGTGCTCGTCTCCAATCTGCTTTGCCATATCTTCGGCAAGTCCATTCGATACACTCCTGACAGGTTCAGACGCACGATCCTTATCTAAATATTTTTCAAGAGCTTCTGGCGCTTTCACCCAGCTCTGTTTAACGATTGGCATAATTCACCGTAAGCATTTGACTCAATTTCAAATAGTTAACATTAAGAGATGAAAGTGCCTGGCTCCATCCTGCAAAAAGTCCTGAGTTTACTTTTTTTGCGATTTGGTTAATGTTCGTTCCTTGGCGTTTTAGCTCAGTAGAAAATTCTTTTGCTAGCTCAGGAGAAAATAGAGGTTGCTCCAAGTCCAATCGACTTAAGAGTGCGCGTCTAAAAAGCTCAGGGCCCGACATCCCAGTCGCATTCATCATTTTTTTAATTCGTTCGTGCTCAGAGGCACTCACTCGAACGCAAAAAGCTGTTCTAATATCTACACCTATATTTAAATTTAATTGCTCCATAATTACCCCTTTGGTTTTCGACTAAAGAGTCCTCGGGGTGTCGTGGGACTCCATTAAATTTTCATCACTTGCCCTGGCCTTTTATGCCGTCAGGCCCTAACAAGATGGATCACGGTTTGAATGCTGCAATGATCGCTTTGAAAATCGTCGTAAGCCATCCCTTTACTTCTTCGTGATCCATTTCTAGATCGGTCGAAGCCATCGCCGCGTCTTTAACTGTCGCATTCAATTCGCCGACGGCCTGCATGACTTCCTCACCTGAATCAATTGTGAGCTCTTTCATTTGTCCCATTTTTCGCCTCCTTCTTGTTTGAGTTGATTAATTTTGTTGTTACCAATTCATTTGCTTTTAAGATCTCATCAAGGCTTATCAAAAGATGCGTCTCCGCTCGCTTGAGTGGTTCGCTTTGTTCAACGGCCTGTCGTAAGTTTTCACTTGATCGCTCCGCTTTTAATTTCTCAAGCAGCTCATTCTCTTTTTGCAAAACGGCATTAATTGAATCGTCCCTGTGCGGGGCGCTTGCGCAGCTTGTGAGAAAAATTTGAGACGTTAATGCGAGAGTAGTAATTATGAAAGAGAGTTGGGGTATTAATTGGCGTGTACTTGTTTTGGTTTTTGTAGTGTTCATGTTTTTCCTTTGTTTTGTTTCATTATTTAGTTTTAGTGCTTTTGGGTATTTTGGTTCGTGGCAAGATAGGGGTGTGATATCC
>JAYUEB010000112.1:0-2402 GCA_043739525.1 Bdellovibrionales bacterium | reverse complement strand
TTGAAAGTTTTCAACACCAATTAGTTCTAGGATTGCGTAGTGATACCATTCAGAAATCACAGCAAATGAATCCATAGCGAGAAGCTCGAACTGGTGCTTGTCTTCCGTGATTTCGATTCCTTCGGCGGCTAAAAATAATTTCTTTTGGCCAGGATGTGCGCCGATGCGATCGCATATTTTTGTGATGAGTTTTACCGATGGGTGTCTCTTCCCAGCCAAAATTTGCGAAACACTTGATGCATCCATTTGAAGTAGCGAGGCAAAGGCTCTCAGTGAGTATCGCGTGTTTTTTCGACTTCTCTTTGTGAACTCGGACTGTAGCCAAAGTCGAAAGCTTGTTTTAAATTTTGGAATATGTTCGGTATTCATGTGACTCTTATACTGAAAATCAGCTCAAAAGAATACTGATTTTGCCACAAAGCGTGGCAAAGAATGCCACGAAACGATCAAGTTCCTTCGGATTTCTCGGCACTTAATTCAGATTTCGCTCCGGTTTATACTTTTTACATCATAGTCGCGAGGCCATTTGAAATCTTGTCCACTTGTCCTTAGCTCTTATGGTATGAGTTTCGTTTAGAGGAGAACCCAGATGAAATACGTATTCGCGACTTGTTTAGTAGTTTTGGCTGCCAATTATGCTCAAGCGTCACAAAAGTGGACTTGTGATGATGGTGACTACCATCTCAGCCTTCAACTTGATAAAGGAGCGGCGGTTTTTCAATATCAAATTTGTGAGTTCGCAGAATGTGCCGAGCTCAACCGAGTGGCGACTCTTAGTTTTGAGAGCAGCAGAGCGAATCAGTTTTTGTATGCGATCGTGGGACCAACATCTGCAGAAAACATGATCCTTTCATTCGCCTCAAAAAACCAACTTGCACAAGTTGATATCGAGAGCGATTCGATCAATATCCAAAGCTTTAATAACTGCAGAAAATCAAACTAGATTTATATCTGGAGACAAAAGCCCTAGAGCTTCCGGCTCTAGGACATAACTATACTATTTACAATCTTTGCTCGGTCCATAACCTGGCTGAGTGAGATCACAAACTTGAACATTTTTTGGATTGCAGTGTGAGTCGCGAAATGTGACTCGATAAGTATGCGGACCGTCTTCTTGGTTTCCGATTCCAATCGTAACATTATACTGTTTGTTTTCAGCAATCACTTTTATGCGGGTGCCGTCAAAGTAGTTACCATATGCGTTTTCAGCTAATGACAGAGCGATTGCGGAACAAGTCACGGTCTGTGCATGAGCAATATTGAATGCCAAGAGTGGCGATAAAAAGAGAAGCGTTTTCATTTTAAATTCCTTTCAAGAAATGGGTAGTTGACTTGTTTATACCCCACTAAATGCGGCGCGCAAAAGACCTAGAATGAAAGATATTATTCGCTGGTTGCATGGCATAATGAGGACTCACCAAGAGCTCGTGAAAGTGTTTTTTAGAATGCATGATCCGACGAGTTTAGATCGACAGGGATACGATGAGGGTGCGCAATATCGATCTGAGATTTTTTATGAAAATGAAACTCAAAAGACAACGGCAAAAAAAGTAATTGAGGTTGTTGATAAATCAAAAAAGTGGCCTGCACCCATTGAAACAAAACTATCTGCTGTTCAAAAGTTTTATCCAGCAGAGTCGTGTCATCAAAAATATTTAGTAAAAAATCCAAATGGGTACAATGATCATTACCTGAGAAAATTTACGTTTTAAGAGGGGTCCACCATGAAAAGCTTCGCGCTCGCATTTCTTCTTGTAACTATGCAGGCATCCGCTTGGGAGCCAAAGGATTTTAAAAAGCCAAGTGCGGAACAACTCAAAAAAACTCTGACGAACACTCAGTTTAATGTCAGTCAAAAAGAAGACACAGAGCCACCCTTTCACAATGACTATTGGGATAATCACAAAGACGGAATCTATGTTGATGTCGTTTCGGGCGAGCCGTTGTTTAGTTCAAAAGATAAATACGATTCGGGTACGGGTTGGCCGAGCTTCACAAAGACAATCAAAGACGGAAGCGTTACTTTGAAAACCGATAAGAGTCTTATGTCTGAGCGAACCGAAGTGCGAAGTAAGATTGCAGACTCACATTTGGGCCATTTGTTTGATGATGGGCCACAACCATTAGGTAAGCGCTATTGTATGAATTCCGCCTCTTTGCGATTTATTCCAAAAGAAGATTTAAAAGCAAAGGGCTATGCCGAGTTCTTGCCTCTTTTCGAAAAGAAGAAGTAAGTCTTAGAAGAAGCCGGTATGAATCCAATAGGCTTCCCGCAAAACGCCGTCCGCTTCTCTTGTCTCATTGTGAGATAAATCTCATCTTTCTGGCCCCTAAAACCCCATCAAAATGATCACGATGAGACACTATTTGAAAATGAAATAAATATTAGATAACATGTAATT
>JAYUEB010000111.1:0-7256 GCA_043739525.1 Bdellovibrionales bacterium | reverse complement strand
AAGCTTAAGGTCTGGGATGGGTTACCTTAACTTCAATCAATAAAACTAGACCAAAGACCATTGGCACAACTCGGACCCTTCTACTTTACCGAGAACCCATAGCAAGCGTTAGACCATTGATTTAATTGGATTGAGGGAAGCATATTGATTCTGACTCGAATTTACGTGGCTAAACTCAAGGCGTTAACAATGCACGCGTTGGCACCGGCGAACTTTTTGACAGTTTTTACAGAAAAATATTAAATGAGCTGGGCGTTTGTAAATTGAATACAAGGAATGATATACTTCGACGTTTCTTGAATTGGAATGCGAGCCTTTTGACTGTTTCAAAGGTGATGTTTTTAGTTCGATTTTAGCGGCAAATTTTTGCTACTGTTGAATATAGATTTCAATAATTTGTCGCTTCAAATAGACTTTTGATTATTCAAGAAAAATATTTTTTGAGAATTTGGGACACCTCAAAATCAACTCAGTTCTCGAGAGAGAATTTTATTTTCAGTTTTTGAAGTGTATCGATGACACTAACATCAGTCCCAAAAACTCCTCATAATAAGTTCGTATGCTGGAGGAAATTAACAAGGAGTAACTGAATGATTTATCAGAGCGCGACTAATACAACTGCAATCAAGCCGAAAGGTCTCAGACCTCAAATACTGATTGTGGATGATCAAATATCAGACCTACACCTACTCAACTCAGTATTCGATTTTCTGAACTGTCAAATCGATATAGCTATGGACGGAAGTGAGGCAATATCCAAACTTCAGAGAAAAAACTATGATCTTGTTGTTCTGGATTTGTTGATGCCAATCAGGGACGGAAGTGAGGTGATGGTGATAATGGATCGAAAACATAAGGGTCACGATACCAGTCCAAAGCCACTCGTAATATATACAGGGCTAGCCTCAGAAACGATTCACATCCCAATGTCCCGATATTTCCGGTTGATTGATATTTGGCAGAAACCATCGGATCTCTCTAAAATTCTAAAACAAGCCGATAACCTTATTAAGCGACTCAGGGGGTGAGCATGAGCTTTGTTGATATTAATTGTGTTAAGTCGATAAGGAAATTGCAGCACCAGACCGGACAGAATCTTCTGAAGTCATTAACAGATATATTTTTTTCGCAAGCACCAGAAGCTTTGTCCAAGATGAAAGCGGCATTGATAAAAGTTGACCTTGAGACTCTCAAGCGTGAGGCACATAGCTTGAAATCGAGCAGTGCAACACTTGGAGTTTTAAAAATTCTTGAAATTTGTAAATCCATTGAAGACGAAACGACCCTTGAGAAACACCCCTCCGTTGACCGATTAAAGTCCCTCGTCAGTCAACTAGAAATGGTAACAAGTCCAAGCCTAGATGAACTACGAAATGTCATGCAGAGCGAGGGATAGAGAGAGTGTAACCTGCCCCGTGGATCGACTTAATATTTTCTCCTAGAAGGCCAAGTTTTTTTCTTAAGTTACTGACATGGGTATCAACAGCACGTTCAGTAACATTCAGATTCTCAGACCAGACCGCCTCTAAAATTTGATTTCGGCTTAAGATATGATCCATATGGCGTGCGAAAAATACTAAAAGCTTAAATTCTATATGGGTTAGTTCTACCGATTTACCGCTTGGGTCATATACTCTTTGCCTGATGAAATCGATCTTATAATTGACTACGTGGAGTGATTCGGACTGTGGGGAGGGTTCGGTTCTCCTGAGATTAGCCTTTATGCGAGCAATGAGTTCCTTTGGATGACAGGGTTTAATAAGGTAATCATCAGCTCCAAACTCTAACCCATTTACCTTGTCTTGAATTTCATTCTTTGATGACAGCACGATTACTGGCTTGTTGCGGGTGCGTTCCTGGCTTCTGATAAATGCACAAACGTCCAAACCACTTCCGCCAGGTAGGATAACATCAACGATAAAGAGATCATGGGAATCAGATTGAATCATGCTGAGTGCTTCATTGACATCTTTTGCAAAACACAAATGAAATTGCGATCCTATTGTATTTTGAATATATGTCCGAAAAAACAGATCGTCTTCTACCACTAAGATTTTTGCCATCATAAGTAACTTATCATCGGTTAAAATCTAAAGAATTTCAAGCGTGTCATTATGACACGCTTAAGTACATCTGACAAGTCGCCGATGAGTACACGATAATTCGGCATTATACTGAATCAAAGACAAATTAATCGAGGAGCAGTACTTATGTCTAAATATATCCTCATTGTTGATGATAACCCAAGCGATCTGATCTTGACCGGTTTTCTAGTCGAGCAGCAGGGCTATATTCCCATTCGTGCAAAGAATGGTTTTGAGGCTTTAGAGAAGGTCGAGGAATTTCCAATTAGTGCATTTGTCGTTGATTTACAGATGCCCCAGATGAGCGGGCTTGAGCTCATCAAGCGGATCAGGTCTCAAAATCGTTTTGAGAAAATACCGATACTGGTCATGAGCGCGCGAAGAGAAGAGCGTGATGTGCGTAAGGCCATCCAACTTGGCTCTAACGACTACATTGTTAAACCCGTTGATCCAGCAATATTTGAAGAGAAAATTCTTCGTCTCTTGGGAAAGAATGAAGGTTGGGCGGAGGCCCCACTAGACAAAAGTAGTTTGGATTGCAGCGGCTCTCTTTTGGAGTCCATAGAACTTGTAGCTCTTAGCGAAGTGGGAGCGACATTTAATATGAAGGCAGAGCCTAAAAAGGGAGACACCAGAATTGTTAATGCACCGTTGCTTAAACAAAATGGACTTGAAAACATACAGGTGGTAGTCAGGTCTTCTGAACAAATTGGCGATCAATTCAGGGTGCGGGTATCATTTGTCGGGCTGCCAGAATCTTTACTTAAAAAATTGCGAGTTTTATGTAAAGATATTTGGACACAACAAAGTAAAGGTAGGTTTGCTGCATGAAAGGTCTTGTATTTAAAGAATTTATGAACATGGTGGAAGAAAAGTTTGGTTATGAAACTGTTGATGAAATTATCGAGGACTCACAGCTTGCATCAAAAGGTGCCTACACCTCAGTTGGAACCTATAATCATGAAGAGATCATTACGCTTGTTCAAAGTCTTAGTAAGAAGACTAAAATTCCAGTTCCAGATTTGGTAAAGGAGTTTGGCCGTAGCTTGATTCCCGCTTTTGCGAAGGGATTTCCAGACTTTTTCAAGGAACCTAATGCCTTCAAGTTTCTTGGGTCGCTTAATGACTACATACACGTTGAAGTAAGAAAGCTTTATCCTGACGCCGAACTGCCAACTTTCGTCACAAAATCACAAAGTGAAAAGGAACTTGTACTTGAGTATCATTCTAAACGCCCACTTGCAGATTTGGCAGAAGGCCTCATTGAGGCTCTCGTGAAACATTATAAAGAGGACATTGAAATTTCAACCGAAAGTCCGCAGGGACCTCCGATGTCTCGCACCTTCACTCTTAAACTAAAATAAAATGGAAAAACGTCAGCTTCTTTTAGAAAGAAAAATTAAAAGACTTGAGATGGCTCTTGAAGAGGCTGAATCTTTGCTAGAGAGCAAAAGTCGGGAGCTCTATCAAATTAACAAGAACCTTGAAGAAGAGGTCAGCATACGAACCCTTGATCTTCAACTCGCCAGTGATCAGGCTGTCAAAGCAAATCAAGCTAAGAGCCAGTTTTTAGCAAATATGAGTCATGAAATTCGCACTCCGCTCAATGGTATCATTGGATTTGTCAATCTTCTGCTAAAGACTCAACTGAATCCCATTCAAAAAGAGCATCTTGCTATTGTTCAAAGGTCTGGAGATTTTTTACTTCAGATTATTTCTGACATCCTAGAGTCTTCAAAAATTGAAGCGGGAAAACTTCAAATTGACACTAAACCATTTCATCTAAAAAGATGCGTTGAAAATCTTGTTGATACGATTTCTCTACAAGCATACGAGAAAAATCTTCAGTTTAAGCTTTATTTGGATGAAGGAATCCCAAAGTCCTTGATGGGCGATGAAGGACGGCTTCGACAAATTTTAATTAATTTAATTGGAAATGCAGTCAAATATACTCCAACTGGTGAAGTTGGATTAACTGTTACAGCCAATTCAAGCGATAGTCGCAATTTTGAATTGATGTTTGTTGTGCATGATACGGGGGTGGGAATACCTGAAGACAAAATTGATTCAGTTTTTTTGCCGTTTGAGCAAGCCGACATAAGCGACACTCGAAAATATGGTGGCACAGGCTTGGGCCTTACGATTTCTAAACATATTGTAACCGCTATGGGTGGTACACTGACAGTTAAGAGTCAGGAAGCTGTTGGAACAAAGTTCTATTTATCACTCCGGCTCTCTGTTTCAGAACATGAGACGCCACAATTCACGACTCGAAATTTTCATCATCAGGAAGCCGTTGCTATCATCAGTCCAAATTTGTCGGATGCCAAGAACTTAGCTGATCGACTTTTTAAATGGAATACGATTGTCAAAACATTTACAAGTGTCGATACCATAGACTGGTTGTTCGCGGGAAGTGTTCGGCGAAATATTATCCTTGATGTTGACGATGTTGAAAATTTAGAAATCCAATTAGATTTGCTTCAGAAAATCCACAGTAATGCTCACCTGATTCTGATTTCATCACCGAATAAAATGACGACGGCATATCAAATTGTTGGCGACCGCCTTGTTGACCTTTTGAGAAAGCCAATTGCGAGAAAAGCACTTTTTGCTTCTATCGAAGGAAAACACTCCATCCTTAAGAAAAATTTAGAATTGAGCTCTGGTCAGACATCAGCTATTTGTAAAGTAATAGCAACTGCAGAGATTAAAATCCTTGTGGTCGAAGACAACCTGATAAATCAACAACTTATTCTGGCTATCCTTCAGTCTTTAGGTTTTGCGGCTGAACTTGCGAACGATGGAAAACAGGCGCTCGAAAAAACAAGCAACCAAGAATTTGATCTTATATTCATGGACTGTCAGATGCCTGTTATGGATGGTCTTGAGGCTACCAAAGAAATTCGTAAATCAAATCCCGATCTTGTGATAATTGCTCTGACCGCAAATGCATATAAACAAACCAAGGAAGCTTGCTTTGAAGCCGGCATGACTGATTTTCTTACAAAGCCCGTTAAAGATGAGGATATCACGATGGTCATTAAGAAATATGTTCGTCCGAAGCAAAGAAGCATTGCCTAGAACCGATCTTTCCAAGCTATTGATTCCCTGTAGAACCACGGAACCAGAAGCCACCCGCCTCGAAGGGCGGTTATCAATCTTTTTAAACCTAACCTGTATTCGACACTTTGATGAGAATTGCGGCTCATGAATTCAATGCCAACGACATCAAGAAGCATGTGGTTTGGTTAAAAAATAAATTACTGTCGGAGGGGGCGGAGAGATGGATCAGTGCTTACCCTAGTGTGATCGGCAGCAAAAAAACAAGGGGAGACGATTCGAAATCCGACGGCTCAAAAACTTCTACTTATGGTTTTGGAGTTCGCATGGCACATTCACTTCACGGGCAATAAAAAAGCCTTCGGCCACGTCGATGCCTTTGGATTTTCTATGAGTTGAAAACTGCTCTTTTCGGGCAAAGGCTATCATTTGAGGAAGATATCCAGTCAAAGATGCAAGAACTGCTAGCCCGGATATTTCATCAGAGTCGCGTCATCTAGATTTTTTAGTTGAAAAGATTTTGGCCTAAATTATTCGAGTGTTTTTTGCGGGAAAGTTGAAGTTTTTGAAGCTTTTTCAACTTTTGAATACTATTCGACCTTTCCCCAACTTTCTATTAATTGGGGTTCTGGATTTTTTTAAGCTGAGCCGATTAAACTCAATGCGAGCTTTTTGAAGAGGTCTTGGTAAGGATAGTGGCTTGAGAGCAGTACCTTTATTCGACGGGTATTTCTGATAATAACAGCACCAACTTTCAAAAGTTTTAATCTCAATGTGCCGACTGTCGCTTTTGCCAATTCCGTATTTTGCAAATTTTCTCGCCGGATCGTTTCAAGTAAAACATATGCAAGTCCAGAGAGTATTAAGCGGAATTGATTGGGCCACCAATTGTGGCAGCTGGTGCGATCGGCGAACAAATCAAGTTGCTGTTCCTTGATCCTGCTCTCCATTTCTCCTCGGGCGCCGTAGGTCTTTTCGTAAAGCTCTTGAGCTGTGCCCTGAAGGTTCGTTACCACATTCTGGTATTCTCTCCGAGATCAGTATACTCCGCTTTTACGATCACTCGTCTCTCATTGCTCCAAGTTTTTGCCGCATACTTTGTTTCAGAAAATAGCTTCTGCTTTAAATTTGTTTTTTCAAATCCCTCTTTTGCCTTTAAAATTAAATCCTGTGTTGGTGCTTTGCTTCTCACATTCGAAGGCATCCCGACAATATAACCAACATCATGGCCCTCAAACCACGACAGCATTCGAGTTCTGCAGAAACCACTGTCGCCGCGAAATATGATTCTCACCTCGGGCCATGCTTTTCTCCGGCGCTTTACAAGCAATGCCGTAATAGCCCAGGTATGTTTGGCGCCATCAATATTCGAGGGCCGCAAATAACTCACTAAAAGCTGGTCCCCGCAAAATACATACAGTGGCAAAAAAAAATAGTCGTCGTAATAGCCATGAAAAAACTTACCAACTTGATTGCCGTGAACCCTATCATCGGTCGCATCAAAATCTAGAACCAATTCTTTGGGCGGGGTTTTATGAGAGGCGATAAACATATTAACTAAAACTTCATGAAAACCAATCGCAGGCTTGCGATCCGCACGATTCTCAAATCGGCAAAGTGTCGGAGAAGATGCAAGCTCAGAGTCCTTTTCAACTGCTGATTGAATGGCCGTATCGTTTCTCAAAGTCTTTTGGTCATTAAGGTCTTCGTAGCCAAGACAAATTCCATAGCAGCGCTGCCGAACCATATCCAATGTTGTATATTCGACTTTTAGCGGATTTCTTGGATCAAAGAGATGTTCTGAAAACTTCTTTGTAAGCCCAAGCTTTCGGTCAACTTCTCGCAGCAATAAAACGCCGGCGTCGCTCGTCACTTCGCCACCCGAAAACTGAACCTCTATTTTGCGGCTAGTCTGACCTGTTTTTAGAGCTGGAAATTCAAACGAATCTTGATTACAGTTTGCCATAGCTGCCTTTTCCCCATCTTAGTTGTCTAACTAACTACAATCTGGGTTTAATTTTAAAAAAGGCCAGCTATCTTTTTAGATCTCATGAAATATCCGGGCTAATAATGTACTAAACCTGCGAGACACCGATGGTCGGTCTCCCA
>JAYUEB010000110.1:0-2405 GCA_043739525.1 Bdellovibrionales bacterium | reverse complement strand
CTGGGCGATATCAAACAAAGCAGTGTGATTGCTCCACCGCCAAGATATCGCTTCAAATACTTCAGCTCAAATATAGCGCTGGGTGAGTTTTGGAGATTAGGTTTTGGTCAGGAAAAAACTTCACAAGTGTCAGGATTATAACAGTCGCGAGAATTTCTTTCATTTGATATTATATTGCAGCGTTAGGAATATCCCATGCTGCAAAAAAAAGTTGTACATATAATTTTATTATTCCAGCTGCTATCAATCAGCTTTCCGCTATTTTCCATGGCGCAAGTAAATTCAGGTTCGAAGATGTGCTTCAACTACAAAAACATCAATTTTGTTTCAATTGAGTCGAATACGGGAGCGCAATGCCAAGATTTTTCTACGTTTGATGAGACCCTTGAAGGAATGCAAGATTTGAAGCTTACGATTGCGTCAGTTTTTCTTGGTTCACTAGTAGTAAGTCCATTTCAAAAGGATAACTGGGGCTCTGAAAATTGGGATATTGGCACTATTTATATAACATCCTCACAAATAGATACGAGCTGGAACAACTCAATAAAATTCATTTTTCCTCACGAGATTGGTCATCTAATATTAGATAATTACCTTTCAGATAAACGGCTTGTTTTAAAAAATTATAAAGCTATTAAGGATCGTAATTGGTTGTACATAAAAAATTTAGTACCAATATTAGAACTGCGTAAAAGCGATCCAAGCTGTTCTAATCCAAATTCTGCATGTTCTAAAAAGATCGCTAAACTTATTGCCGATTCGCCAGTCGATTTAAATGGACCTAGCCCTTCAGTACTTCGTGATAAGTATTATCTGGATAATAAAGTGGAGTTGGATACATTTAGTAACATTGTAATCCCGTATCACGAACTTTTTGCAGACTTGGTTCAAGCTTTGGTTTTTGACGATCCGAATATCAATGAAAAAGCATTTTTGGGGTTCGGAATGCCATCGGAACCATGCCGAACTTTTAACGAGCGGCTGCCGGTAAACTTTCAGAGTGATGAACCTCATTGCCGCTTATCAAGCGTACGAGTTGACATTTGGAATAAATTTGTAAAACCAATGTTACCCAACAAAAAGGCTATTTTACTAAAATTGGCCGGTGCGATATGGGCTGAAATTGAGCCACAATTAAATGATCCTAAATCAACGCCGTCTTCTACTGTCGCTGGTAAGCAATTATTAAATCAACTTTTGAAAAATAATTGATGCCTGCAAACCACTTCTTATAAATGAAAATGGCGCACAGTTTTGCTGGCGCCATTTTTCAATTCTGGATCTAAAAAATTAGGTGATCGGCTGAGTTCGCATTTCCGGCCATCTTCGATCAAAGAGCAGTACTTTTAGTATTGATTCAAAATAGATCGGAATCAAATTTCAAGAAGGCATTGCAGTAAAGACCGATCTTCTCAGGGACTAGAATTTTGACCCTGCCCAACACGAGTGACATTTCAAAAACAAAGGGACCTGTGAAGAGGTCCCCTTTCTAACTTCAGTTTACGGCTGCCATTTTATTTGCAGATGCCAGCTTTTATAAAGTCTTTAAGGAGGTTAGCAATTTGCTTGAGTTGATTAGCACTTGGTTCAAAAATACCGTCTGATCCTTGTGGTCCAACTGCGGAATAAACAACTGAATAATTGGAATCCCCATGAATCCTTACATCCAGCGTACCAACCTTGCTTTCTTCTTTCGCAGAAACCACATACTCAGAACTAGTTTTAGCCTGACATTTCCCAAGTTGACCTGACAAAAGCATTGCGTAAAGACCCGCATCTGACATATGAACAGGGCTAATATTAAGTGGCCCACGAGCGCAGCTAACTTGGGTTCCGTTAATATTTACCTTGTCGCCGTCGGGACGTAAAATCACCTCACCAGCGAAAACCTGAATGGACAAACCAACAATCATTGAAACTACTAGCAATTTCATTTTTTCCTCCGATAATTTTGTTAACCAGGGCAGATTCTAAACGATAAGGAGTCACTTATATATGGCAAATGTCTTTCAGGAAAATAATTCCAGAGGTGTAAAAAGATTGGTCACTTTGGTTACCTTTCTGAAGCGCCGAAATCAGGAAGGTTCAACGAGTCGACCGTAAAATCGAAATTTCTGAGGCGTGAACAAAAACTCCTCTGAAAATGATTTTTAAATTATCAACAAAGCGAATTTTTGAAGCGATATTTTTTATATTTTGAACTCGACGAGAAATAAGGGCTTCGATAAAATTCCCAATAACCCCATAATTGATTTAGGAATTTCAAATTTTGAGAATGAGAATTTCATTCGTGCGTTATTAATAACCCTTGAATCTCGACGGCCGGAATAGATTTTAAAACAGAATGATTCGATACACTTCAGGCTGAGTAAAACCTTAGCCTGTTTTTTTATGATTCACATTGG
>JAYUEB010000109.1:0-2407 GCA_043739525.1 Bdellovibrionales bacterium | reverse complement strand
GTTTAGGCCAAAGTATTTTAAGCTTTTTGGTGCCATTTACAAATGCGCAAGTAGGTGCTTTCTATTTAGTCACCGATAATAAAAAACTTCAAATGGTGAGCAGCCACGCTATAGCGAAAACTCAGGCATCAGAGAAATTTGTTGAATTTGGAGATGGCTTGATAGGTCAGGTAGCGATAGATAGAAAGACGCTGCTGATTGACGATATACCATCAAGTTATTTTAATAAAATTGAGTCTGCTATGGGAGCACTGGTCCCTCGATCACTTCTAATCTGCCCCGTTTTTTATGAAAATGAAGTGGTCGGAGTGATTGAACTAGGATCACTGCACGCATTCACTGAACATCAAAGAAATTTTTTAACCAGCGTTTCTGAGAACATTGGAATTGCTATCAATACATCCGACGTTCGAAAAAAAGTTCAAATTCAAAACGAGGCACTGAGCAAAGCCCAGGTTCAATTGGAAGAGAAAGCAAACGAAGTTCAGCGTGCGAGTCAGTATAAAACAGAATTTTTGGCGAATATGTCCCATGAGCTAAGAACCCCTCTCAACAGTTCCCTGATTCTTGCAAAACTGCTCATGGACAACAGTAAGGCGAATCTAACCGAAGAACAAATTCAGTATGCGACTTCAATTTATTCTTCCGGCAATGACTTATTGAGTCTCATTAATGACATTTTGGATCTCTCAAAAGTTGAAGCCGGGAAACTTGATATTCGTGTTGAAAAAGTTCCTGTCTTTAAAATAATTGAAAGTCTCAAACAAACCTTCAAGTCGGGTGCGCAGCAGCGAAACTTAGTTTTCGAGGTGATGTCTGAAGTCGACATGCCACAGGCATTTTTGACAGACAGACAGCGGCTAGATCAGATCTTAAAAAATCTGATCTCAAATGCATTGAAATTTACGGAGCATGGTTCTGTAAATATACGACTTTTTAGACATTCAAATGGAATGATTGGATTCGAAGTCAAGGATACAGGCATCGGTATTCCAAAAGAGCAACAGTCCATAATATTTGAAGCCTTCCGTCAGGCTGACGGTACAACAAATCGTAAATACGGTGGCACGGGTCTTGGGCTTTCAATATCCAGAGATCTCGCTAACTTATTAGGTGGACGTATAGAAGTCGAAAGTGTGACTGGCCAGGGAAGTTCCTTCACGCTTATCATTCCGGAAACCTTCAACGGGTACAGGGGTTTAAATGAGCCTTCCCCTTCTGAGTCCATTTTTCGAAATGAAACAACAAGTCGCAAACATTTCGTAAATCTAATGCCACTTCCCTTCGAAGATGATCGAAGTAATCTTGCGGCCGGAGATATAACGGTTTTAGTTGTTGAAGATGATATCGGATTTGCAAAAATTCTTTTTGATCTGGCACACGAGTTGAATTTTAAGTGCATTGTCGGCCAAGGGGCTGATGAGGGTTATGAAATGGCCATTCAATATCTTCCAACCGCAATTATTCTTGACATGAAACTGCCGGATCATCTTGGGCTTACAGTTTTGGATCGGCTCAAAAGGAATTCAAAAACGCGACACATACCAGTTCAAGTTATTTCTGTGCTCGACCAAGGCAAGGCATCGCTTCAAATGGGTGCCATTGGATTTCACCGAAAGCCCATCGCACGAGAAGAAACAGCGAATGCATTTAAATATCTTAAAGCAAAGATTTTACAAAAAACCAGTCGAATCATGATCACTGGTTCTGATAAAAATCAATTCAATGCGATTGCAACACTTATTGGTGATGATGCTTCAGAAATCGTTCACGTGGCAGATGGAAACGATGCGATTTCATTACTTAAAGCAAATTCATTTGATTGTATAATTATTGATCTGACTAATCCTAGTCAATCGAGTCTCGAATTGTTGCATTTAATGAGCGCCGAGAAAATGGGATCGCCCCCAACGATCATCATTTATTCAGCAGGCAAAATCCCCCTGGGATTAGAGCTCATTTTAAAGAACGCGCCCTATAATTTAACTTTGAAGAACGCTAAGTCACCGGAGCGTCTCATTTACGAAATTACATTAGTTTTGCATCGTGATGAAGAAAAATTATCGCAGGCTAAGCGCCAAATGATAAAATTAGTAAGAAATCGCGAGCAAAACTTCGAAGGAAAAAAAATTCTTCTTGTAGATGACGATGTCAGAAATATTTTCGCATTGACCAGTGCCCTAGAACAAAAAGGTGCTGTTATTGTCGTCGGAAGGAATGGGCGCGAAGCGCTGGAAAAACTTGAACTCGATCCACAGATTGATCTCGTATTAATGGATATAATGATGCCTGAGATGGATGGTTACGAGGCAACGAAAAGAATCAGGATGCAAAAGCGCTTTGTAAATTTGCCAATCATTGCGGTTACGGCAAAAGCAATGAAAGACGATCAGGAAAAATGTCTTGA
>JAYUEB010000108.1:0-2408 GCA_043739525.1 Bdellovibrionales bacterium | reverse complement strand
TCTGATCCGCATCACGAGGGCATAGTCAGTAGTATTAATGTTGGGGCTCGGTATTCTTCTCTACTTGAAAATAGAGGGGTTATTATGTATCGAGACTTTCAAATTGATCCTGTGGTTGGTATTTTTCTTTTTGATGATCGTCTTGAATATTTGGGAGATTCAATCGGATATCGTGATTTTGTATATCGGGATATGGTTCGACTAAGAACGAGATTTGTCTCGATTACTGATGTGCCTCTGTTCCCATCTTATCAGTCCGTAAAAAGTGGCTCACCAAATCGGCCCGACACATATGAGTGGAATTCAAGAGTTGAATTATTTGTGCCCGGATACAATAGCAAGTACCTTGCCGAATTGGACTTAGGCTACTCAAAGGACGTGAGTGTTTCTCATGGAAACTACTTTGAGCTGCAGCCAAAAATTAGACTTTTCGAATTTCGAATTCCCCCGAAACAGACTTTGATTGAATCAAATGTTTTTGCCACGCTTGGGTGGGGAGACTCGCCATATAATCGATATTACTATGGCCCGAGCGCAAATAGTTCTGGATTCAATAATCTATCTTATGGGCTTTGGTTTGCCTTTCCGGAAGATGCCGATCGATACTATCCTATTATTCAGCTGACTCACTTTGAAGTGTTGGGTGATTTTAAAACGGGTGAGTTTACTAAAGAACGAGATAGTGGTCTGTTATTTTCATTTATTGCAACAGTGGGGATTTTAGATTGATCACAAATTTAATGCCGTTATTTTTGACTTTGAATTTTTTATTTTTTGCTTCATGTACATCTCCGACCTCTAGAATTGAACCAAAGATTTTGGAATTTAAAAATAAATTTCAAGACAACATCGTGGTCTATCAAAGCAAAAATCGGCAAATGCGATTCGCTTGGAGTGGGGAAGTGACTAAACCGCCGCTTATATTGGTGCATGGATCTCCTGGCGGTTGGGAAGGATGGGCTGAGTTTCTTTTAAATAAAGATCTACAACGAAGTTTTCATCTGATAGCCGTTGATCGGCCAGGATATGGAGGGTCTGGTGCTGGAAATACGGAGCCCTCACTTAAGAAACAAGCCGAAGACGTCATTTCGGTTTTGCGTTTTAATAAAAGCGGACAGAAGGCTATTTTAGTTGGACACTCATACGGGGGAGCAGTCATTGCGCAAATCGCGATTGATTTGCCTGAGCAAGTAGCGGCCATTATTTTTGTTGCGAGTTCAGTTGACCCAGACCTTGAGAAGAAGAAATGGTTTCAGTATCCGGCTTCATGGTGGCCAATTGAGTTTTTAATTCCAAAAAACTTACGTGTTTGCAATGAGGAAATCGAAGCTCTTAAGAAAGAGCTTGAAGTGTTAAGTCCGAGATGGCACGAAATGAGGGCGCAAGTGGCTACAATTCAGGGAACTGCCGACACACTCGTGCCACCTCAAAACCAGGACTTCATTCTCGCTCATGTGCAAGGTACTCAGGTGAAGTTCGTGCAAAAAATAGAAGGGATGAATCACTTTATCCCTTGGGAGCATCCCGAACTCATTTTAAATGCAATCGCAGTGCTAAAGAAGCACGGGCGCTAGTTTTTGTCGAATGATATTTTTCGTAAATAGTGATTGTCATAGCCGCCTGGATTTTTAACCAGATACTTTTGATGGTATTCTTCAGATGGCCAAAAGCTTTTGGCTTCAGAAATTTCAGTAGTGATTTCGCCTTTCCATGCGCCGGACTTTTCGACTTTCTTTTTAAAATTCAGAGCTTCTTGTTTTTGCTTTTCGCCATGGTAAAAAATCGCCGAACGATATTGGCTGCCTGTATCGTTACCTTGCTTATTCTTTGTTGTTGGATCATGCATTTTAAAAAATTGGTCGAGCAGATGTTCATATGTCACTTTGCTTGGATCGAACTTAAATTCGACACTTTCCGCGTGTCCAGTGTGCCCATCGTGAGTGCCGTCATATTTTGGATTTGGCGTCGTTCCGCCAGTAAAGCCTACTCTGGATTCGACGACGCCTGGGATTTTGCGAAAAAATTCTTCAGTTCCCCAAAAACATCCGGCCGCAAAGCTTGCAGTTTCGAGTTGAGGTGTTTTTGCTTTTGAAACCGCGAAAGATTGGCTTACTGAAAGTAGTAATGACAAAGATAGCATAAATTTAATCATAAATTCACCTCGTAAATTAATTAATGAGAGAAAGACCTGATTTTGCAATTCCATTTAAATAAGTTCGATCTGGATTCACTTTGCTGACGACATTAATTCCTTGGGTGAGAGTGATGATGAGTCGTGCAAGTTCGGCTGAATCTCTGGTTTTTGAAATATCTCCTTCGGATTTTCCTTGTTGAATTATTTCGATCCAAAAAGCTTCCCATGATTTTAAGCCTAGTCGTGCACGGCTTGCGATTTTTTTGTCAATAAC
>JAYUEB010000107.1:0-2412 GCA_043739525.1 Bdellovibrionales bacterium | reverse complement strand
CAACGACCTAGTTTTTCAGTATGCGCCATAATAAATCATTTGAAAAAAGTTGAGAATATCCAATACTCCAGCCTTTTCTCGCGACAGCGACATAAGGAGCACTCACGAGCGGAATTGAAACACCACTTTCTAAAGTCTCAATGTGAAGTTTTCGAAGCTTCATCATTCTCTGATCTTTACTTTCGATTGCCATATATTCTTTAAGCCATTTTTCGCCAGCACTTTTTTCTAGTCCGAATAAACCAACATTGATAGAGTAAGAGATTAGACCGATATCTTCTAGAAATCCCGTGTCGGGACCAGCAATAAACATCTCTGGTTCATCGTCTTCATTTTTATATTCTGTGAGTGCTGGGATATCAGAAGATTCAAAAACTTTTGATCCTTTTAGCGTCGTTTCAATTTTTGACTTAAACTCAGATATATCGCCAATGCGAAGTACCGCAATTTTTGCGTTACCGACATCTTGACTTGGTAAAACGGTCTCAAGCTGATTGTGAAGCTGGGCGGCTTCGACATCTGATAAGTAGCCATCGCCATAGGATGGAAAAAGCTGATCCGTCGGTGCATAACCCGAGCTTTTTAGAAAGTGCTCTCGAAATATTGTTTTCAAAGTTTTACCGATGCTGAGTCGTTGGTCAGTAGAATATTTTTTAATACCTTTCTTTGTGAAAATTAAAATGAATGTGCGCAAATTCATAGTTGAATGTAAAACGGCATTATGATCTTCAGCAAAGTCGATTAGTTTTTCTGGATTGAGCTTGTCGATTGTCGTAATAAAATCAACTTTGTTATCTAAAAATTGCTTTCGAGAATCTGGCAACCCATCGAGGCCGCTAGGTACAAGTTTGATCTCTTGTGCCATTTCTTTAGAATAATGAAAATGACTCGGATTTGCTTTGAGAACAATATTACCGTGTTGGTCATCAGATTGAACGTAGTAGGCCCCTGTCGTATTTCTGTAATCCGTGATCGCGAGAGACTTGATATCCACTGATCGTTTCGGAATCACAGCAAAGTCGATCGCCGCCAACATCGGTAGCAAAAAGCTTTTCACTCCCTTTGTCTCTAAGATCAAATTATTTCCAGACACGCGAATGCCCTTGCATGGGCTATCAATGGTTTTTACCTCGGCCACTCCGCACACTAGATCCTTGAAATTACCATGAGTATTGCCGGAAAATAAAAGCAGACGTTTTAATGAAAATGCGGCGTCATCTGCCGTTATTTTATATCCATCGACGGTAGTGAGGCCGTCTCGAATATGAAATATCAATTCATTGCCTTTCCAATGGAAGTCGTCTGAAACACCTCCTACAACGTCACCCTTTTCTGGCGAAAGCTCGACCAAAGGACTAAAGGTATTTTCTAAAAAAGTATATTCGGGCGAAAAATAAATTTTGGTCGGCTCGTACTCATTCACGGCTCTAACATATGGGAACGCGACTCTTAAGACCATATTCGTACCTTCTTTATTGCCGTTGGCGAAAACAAAAGCAAAAACACCTGAGAGAACCAACGTTCCAATTATAACTGAGAAAATGTTCTTTAACATCCTGAATTTCAACTTTGAGACTAGAAGCATCTCGAACCCGCCGACATTCCAACATTTCGAATGACACCTTTTCGCTGGAGCTCTTGGATATAAGAATGGTTCAACTGTGGTTGATTGTTTTCAGGAATACACTGAACAAGATTTGCTTTTATCGCGTCTTGCACAACCTTCAAATTT
Organism: Bdellovibrionales bacterium; assembly: GCA_043739525.1. Taxonomy (GTDB): domain Bacteria; phylum Bdellovibrionota; class Bdellovibrionia; order Bdellovibrionales; family JAMPXM01; genus JAYTQQ01. The sequence continues at coordinate 680 of JAYUEB010000107.1, read as the reverse complement.
TCTGAATTTCTATTCATGTAGTTCGTATCTCTTCGTAGAAGTTCTTGAATATAAACTTGATTTAGATGAGGCTGATTCGTTTCGGCAGCGCATTTTACCATTCCTGCGACAATTGCATCTTGAACGACTTTAAATTTGTCGGCTGTCATTCCGGCTTGAATAACGGTGAGCTGATCGGCAGCCAAACATGAGCTGCTCACAAATGCCAACACAGATCCAAAGCCTAAAGATAAAACACTCATTAAAAGATTTCTATTTTTCAATTTCTCTCCCTTTGTTTGCTTAGACAATTTATAAATCACACTAACTCGGACTGATCCTCAACAGATTCAAGTTTGATACGAAGACGTTTGATTAATGATTTGAGTGTAGACCTCGGAATATTCAATAAGGTCGCTGCGCGAGACACATTTTCTCCAGTTTTTTTGAGCGCAGCAACTATTCTTTGACCCAGTTCCTGATCTTGCTTTTGAAAAAATATTTCTAAATCGAGTGAGTCATTTTTAGTTTCGCCAGTTAAAATCTGCTCGGGCAAATCTTCGACACGAATCTCCTTCTTATCTACATTTACGTAAAGTGCCTCTATTAAAGACTGAAGCTCGCGGACATTACCTGGCCAACTATAGAGTAGAAGTCGAGACATGGTGGCATCCAATATATTTTTCGACTTGTTATCCCGC
>JAYUEB010000106.1:0-2413 GCA_043739525.1 Bdellovibrionales bacterium | reverse complement strand
AAGGGCCGTTAAATAGTTGGCGCCACGGCTTTGTTTCTGAGATTCAAGCCACTTAATCACTTCGGTGTGAGTGACACATCTCACTTCAGGCTGACTGCAAACTGCGTACGCAAATTTTTGCAAAGCAGTCCAATAAATTCCGCGATTAAAAAGACTGAAATGATGACCAATACTAATAGGAGAACGATTGCCGTAATAAGATTTCAAAAATGCTTGTATATAAGATTGGTAAGTTTGCTCTTGATCGGCCGCTAAAATATCAGGAGTCAAGTTCGCACACTCTCCACCATTTTTTGGATTAAATTTTCCATTACATTGTCCGTACAAAACATTGTAATCCATCGCGATGGTTTTTCGAGTGGTTCCTGCAAGGGGAATTTCAGAAAGACCAACGTTCCAAACTCCATCATTCATTTGGTACGGCCATTGTTCAGACAAAACTTTACTGGAGTCATAAAGGTAATTAAATTTTTCGAGTGTCGTCGCGACACCAGGACTCTCAGCTAAAAGTGGGGCACGAAATCCCTTAATCTCACTCTTCATTGTCTGCTCCCACTGACCTGAAAAATTTTCTTTGAGTGTTGGATAAATAGTAAACACCTTTTCAACAAATTTGCTGAACTGAGTGAACTCTGAAATCCATTGTTGCTCCGTCCATTTTGTGCCGTCGAAGTGACCGTTGACGTGCGATCCTATGTCAAAATTTCTTTGAAGTGCCTGCCAAACATTTTCAGTGCGAGTCGAAATGTCTTCTAAATTATTATCTCCAAAGCCGATGTCCGAAGCACCGACCGCGTGACCAGGTCCTTGATATAGCTTACTATCATTGTGTTCAAGAAAATAAACTCCACTGACAAAGTAAGAGAATTTTGCGTTCGCTTTGTCTGCAAGGTTGAAAGATTCTTTCCAGAATTGATCGGAGTAGGATCCGTCAAACGAGATCAAAACAAATTGCGGCGGTCTCTCGATTTGCGCGGCTGGAACAGGAACAGGTTTCGCAGGCGTTGTTGACGCCAGTGCCTGAAAACTAAAAATTGAAACTGCGAGTAACAAAAACTTTTTATACATTGTGAATTTCCCCTTTTTTGAAATGCATCCATGTGTTCTAAATGCAAAGGGAGCCCACTGATCCCTGGAGCGTTTTGGCTTTGTTCCAAGAGATAAAACTCAGTTTGATAATTGGATTGAAGAGTGTTCTAATTTTTTTTGGAACGATCTAAACGCGAAGGATAAAAATGACACGAAAAACAATGTGCGAGATTTTTGACGACCTCAGAAAAGTTGCCGAGCAACAAACACTGATCTCGACAACGACTACAACCTATAAAGGACGAATCAAAGCTGTCTTAGCTGACTGTGTAGAGTTTGAAGATCGCGGAAAAGTCCAAGCGAATATTATCTATATCCCGTTCACGGCGATCGAATCCTTTAGCCTTATGTCACAATGATTTTTTGAGCTCTTCAAGATCGTTTGTCGGAAGTTTGCAGGTGTGATCCACGCAAACATAAGCAGTCGCCTGATTGGCTTTAACCAAACGCCCCTTTAGAATCGGAAGCTGAGTCGATTCACTCGAACCCACGGCCACAACTTGATGTGGCTGAAATCCCTTACGTACAAGCTCAATCATACTTTTACTTTCTCTTCCAACAATCGCAATTTGTTTCGGAGCACTTTCAAAATAGTCATAAGCCATTAAAACTTGCACAAACTCACTTGGATAAGTTCGAATTTCTTTTGGGAATCTTCTAAGAAGCTGAAGAGCGTGATCGCGCATCTCAAAATTAAAGAAAAAGTCTGAAAGTCTCATGAGATTAAATACGCTAATTGAGTTTCCAGAAGGTGTAACATTATCCATGAAAGATTTCTCTCTCTTAATGAGATAGGCATCTTTCGTACTACTTCCAAAATAGTCCCTAGTCGTTTCATCAAGAAATATACGATCTTGAATTTTTTGAAGTTGAATGGCTTCAAGAAGATAGGTTTCATTGTAACTTGCTTGATAAACTTCAATGAGAGCATCGATCAGAAAGGCATAATCATCTAAAACAGCTTCGTGCGAGGCAGAGCCGTCAATCCACTGATGAAAAAGTTCACCTGATGAGGTTCGCACGTGATCTAAGATAAATCGAACGCCCTGCTCTGCTGCGGCAATATACCTCGGTTCATTAAACGCGGCTCCGATTTTTGCAAGCGCGGAAATCATTAGCGCATTCCAACTGACAAGGATTTTTTCGTCTCTCAGAGGACGTTCGCGAGAAAGTCTGATTCCAAAAAGTTTATCTTGAGCGGACATGAGCTCGGGACCGAAGTTCTTACGCAATTGATTGTGCGAAAGTTCAATAATATTTTTGTGTTCGAAGTTACCATCTTCTGAAACGCTATAGGTTTCACAAAAAACTTCAAACTCACGAG
>JAYUEB010000105.1:0-7286 GCA_043739525.1 Bdellovibrionales bacterium | reverse complement strand
AAAAACTTTTCTCGATGATCATTGATCGCTTTGAAAGTGCTTTAGATATCTTGTGGAACAGAAGCGACAACAATGACGCTCCTTCAGAAACAAGCTTTGATGACTTACGCGACGGCGGAGAAGCAATTGCCGAAGCAGCTGTTAATCAAGAGACAAACCGTCAACACCGTGGTCGAGATATGGAAAACTTGCACACCCCTAAAAAGGTATCTTAGAAAGATAGATGAAAGCAGCACGCGCTCCCTCATGTCGAGTTATGATTACTTTGGGCAACGATATTCGAGAGGAATTCGTTGAGAAGGCTGCTTTTACTATTGGTCGCGGCAGAGATGCGGATATTCAGATCAACTCGCCAAACATAAGTCGCGTGCATCTGAGTGTTGAAATTCGTGAAGCGGCAATTTGGGTTGCCGATTTTGGATCATCTAACGGAAGCTTTATCAACACCAAAGAAATTGCACGCCATCAAGCGGTTCAATACAAGCCTGGCGATAAGATTAAGCTGGGTGAAGCAAAAGAAGTTTTAACACTCGAAATGCGCGCACCACTTTTGGTCGTCGATCCTGTCGGTGAAATAAACTTAGATGATACTCAGCCAGAAGCCGAGATTGCTGCAGCTGTAGCTAAGGCAACTCCACCGCCCATTATTGCAACGATTGATCATGCTGCAGCTGAACGCATTTTGAATCAGGCAAGAGCGATTGCTGGCCAGTTAAAAGAAGCCGCAGAAATCGACGCTAAGAAAATAGTCGCAGATGCAGGCATCGAAGCTCAACAGAAAATTCAAGATGCCACCGACGAAGGCAGACGCATTTTGGGGAACGCGCATCTCGAGCGGCAAAAGGTCGAAATCGAAGCAAGTACTCAGGCCACTCAAATTCTCAAAGACGCTGAAGACGCGACAAAACCTAGAGTCGAAGAAATTTATAGAAATGCCAATCTTGCTGGAGAGCAAATTTTATCAGAGTACAAGCCAAAAGCCGACAAAATGATTGTCGATGCACGTTTAACCGCAACGACCATAAAAACCTCTGCCCAAGAAGAAGCCGACAAACTTTTGAAAGAAACTTATCAAAAGTGTACTTCAGTTCAAATTACATCTGAAGAAAGTGCTCTTAAAAATGAAAAGGAAGCCAAGGCTAAGGCCGACGCCATTCTAAAAGAGGCGCAAGATGAGGTCGATAAAATTTTGCGTGAAGCTCAGGATTTAACACGCAAAATGCGTCAGACAAATGAGCAAGATCTGAACGAAATAAAAGCTCAGTCAGAGAAAAAAGCGCAGCAACGCCTTGATCAAGCCAAATTAGAAGCAGACAAAATTATTTTGCACGCTAACGAGTCAGCTGAAGCACAAAAGCAAAGCATCCTCGCCAAGGCAAATGACGAAGCAAAAGAGACCATCAACGATGCCACTCGCAAGGCGAGTTCAGCTGCGCGAGAGGTTTCACGCTCTTTTCAGGACGAACATTTACGCCTCAGTCAAACTCTCGAGACTCTTGGTCGAGATATTTCGCGAATTAATTTACAAAAGGCAGAAGCCGAAACCCGCTACAATCTTTCAAATGATGACCTGTCTCTTGCAAAATCAAAATTAGCTGATGTTCAAAAGCAGCTCAGTGAGGCAGAGATCTCAGCAAATCAAAAAGTTGCGGAACTCCAATCTCGAGTGACAGCTCTTGATGAAAGTATTGCCGCTAAAACCAAACTTGCTCAAGACCTTGATGTCCACGCCCAAGAAGCCCTTAACAAGAGACATCAAGAAGAAGAAGCCACGTTACAATTTAGAAATGAAAGCTCCTCTTTACAGAAAAAAATCTCAGACGATCAAGCTCTTGAAGCACAGCTCGTCGCGAGAGTTGCGTCCTTAGACAAACATATTGAACAAGAACGTACTCGCATGAAGGAAACTCTTGACGGCGAGATGAATGTCCTAAGAAAAGAAATCAGCGCAGACATCAAAAAAATGCGTGATCAAGCAAATGTCGACCATGCAAAAGCTCGTGCAAGCCAAGATACCGAGCTCACCAATATACGAAACAAAGAACTTGATTTGATCAAATCACTCCGAGCTGAAGCAGATGCCAAAGCAAAACTTGCGCGAAGACATCAGGCAATAGAAATGGCGCGAGCACTTGAGGTTTACTTAACACCTAAACTCCAAGACGCATTGAAAACTCAGGATTTACCGGCTGAACATTTTCAAAATTTCTTTAAAGATATCACAAATGTCGTTACAAATTTGTTAGTGGATGATTCGCCAAGTGGCGTAGACGCTGGTCAGATTATGAATCCAAAAGCTTCAATAGCTGATTTTGCAAATACGAAGCAACGTAAGAAAATTTTCATGCAGGCCGCTGGTGCGACCGTTGTTCTTCTTGGTGTGCTTTTCTATTTCCAAGATAAGTATGGTGACCATCGAACGGCATCTGAACTCTTTGCTGAAGAGCTGAGAGAAAAAGAAGCTAAAAAACCTAAATTTGTTCCGACAATCACAAATGATTATAAGAGTTCATACACGGACAACGTGATTTTTACGGATTCATACGCGCAGTTCAAAGCAGATTCGCAAAAACAATCAAAGTGGATTAAGGATTTAAATAAATTTTTTATTAATGATCTTAATTTGAGCGAGAATTCCGTTGTAAAATTTATTCCGCTTGAGGCCGAGCTGATCTCTCAGCTTGAAGATAAGCGTAAGATCATTCATTTCGAAACTCAGAACGATGACATCAAAGGCATGAGAGATCTCGAGCAAAACTCAGTGGAAAAGATCACTGAGATTTTAGGTGGCGAAGAGAACTACAAAGCCTTTAGAGATTTCGAAAAGAATTACTTTCAACAAAACCGCATGCCCGCAAGTGCTAAGTAACCGAAAGGTACCTGCTTAGTTTTGGAGGCACATCGCACCGAATGATTATTTCCCACTTAGTTTTTTCAGCGCGATGCGCCTCCAAAACTAAGCAGGTACCTTTCGCTTAATGTCTCACAATTTGTTTTAACAAAGATGCGAATGGTGAATTTGCATTCACGATTGAATTGTGAAACAAGAAATCTGATGGATTACCACTTTGCAAACCGTAAATAAGATAGCCAGGGGTAATAATGTCGTATCCAGAATCTTCGGGATTCCCCGTAGGATTGCCATCAGCATCGGTTCCTTGCGGGCCCCAACTATTTGCCATGACGTTTCCAACGTATTGGGCCTGGATTTTTCTTTGGTTGGTAATAACTGTTGCGTGTCCACCAGCCAATACAACTTGCCCTTGTAAAATATCTGTAGATGCCGCATTGATTTGCTCGAGTTGTTTTTGGTTGAATACTGGCCATCCGACGGCAACTTCAAAATTAGCTTTCAAACTTGCTTCAATCGCCTGGTGAATCAAATCTAAATTCGAACTTGTTTGGCGAACATCATTCCAGTCTTTAGGATTCATTTTGAGGTAGTCTGTCATGTATGTAGAGGTTGTGTGAGTGCTTCCATCAGCGAGTGTGAATGTTTGGCCCGGGCGAATCGGATTCAAAGGTGGTTGGCCATTTTGAGTTGGCGCGACTGAGGCATTCAATACTGGCACAACTTCTTTTACGAATAAATTATAGAGGTTATTGCTGATTCCAAAAGAGTCATTGTTACCTAAGGATGTATGTGGAGATGAGATAACTTGTGCAACCACCCGCTTAAGAGCCGCATCGAGATCAGCTGCTTGCTGAAGTGAAGTGATTGGTCGGTCAAAAAGTTCAGCCGGCGACATTCCATATTTTAAGGCTTCAGTCAGAGCAGTTGGCTCATCACTCCCTTGCTCAACTACAAAACCTGCCGCCGCTTTTTCAGCTGTGCTCGTATTTTCCTTCATCAACTTCACAATCATGTTAACGGCGTCATCAATCGACATTCCCGCTGCAACTTTTTTTCTGATCTCGGCAAAATAACGAGGATGAGATGTGATCTGATCAAAGTTATGCCAAAAAGCATTGTGATCGGGAGCAATGTAGTCTGGTTTTCCCGTGAGTTTGATTGTCCAACCCATTACGATTCGCTTAAGAGCATAAGACCAACAAATTTCTCCCATTCTTTGATTGAAAATAGGAGATCCTGGATCTACTCCGCCCTTTAATAGCGGAGTTCCCTGCATAAAGGTTTGGAGATCAGGCTTCATAGTTGTAGATGGAAGGCTACCCGTTACGGCCGCAATACACATTGGACCATTTGCAAACGCACTTATTGTTGCAAATTGCATAGTTAAAAGAGCGGTGACAGACAAGAGTTTCGTAGTCCTTCTCATTTGGGAGTCCCTTACATAATTGAACAGAAGGAGCATGATCGCCACTTCTCTTTGAATGAATTCGGAAGGAAATAAAGCAATTACTATTCCGGCTGGCTGAGGCTTAAAATGTAAAAGGTTCTTATTGAGTGACGCTTTTGAGTCGGAAGGAACACCCTTATAGGGCGTGGGCTGTCACCAAATTTGACAGTTGAGATCTGTCTTCAGTCTGCGGGCAGCTGTCCTCGGTCGGCTGTTTTGCGGTCTCAGTGCCGTCAAAAGCAGTTATCAGATCAGGAATCAGGTATCAGCTTGCCTGCTGCCGATACCTGACGCCCCGAATTGCGAAATGCTACGAGGTACTTTCTACCAAATATGAACGATCTTATCCGCAGGCAACACCATCTTGTCGCCGTCCTTACACTGAAATGTTTCCTTGAAACTCGACTGCTGCATGATTTGCTCGTTCGTTCTTGCCCAGCCAAGTGCATGAGGATTTGTCTTTAGCTGTTGCTCTTCAAATGATGGACGATAAAGACTGCACCAGAGATGCGCGTACTGTAAAAAGAACTTCTTGCGCGTTTCATTGTCGAATTTTGGACTCGCAGATGCTGCCTGCAATGATGCTGTTAAACCTACGTTGTCCCCAATGTTCTCACCTAAAGTGAGTTTACCATTATGACCTGCATGATTGAATTGGTCGATCAACACAGTTGTGCGTTTCTCAAACTCTTTTGCGTCTTCTGCTGTTCTCCAGCTTTTTAAAACTCCGTGTGAATTGAACTTCGCACCCTGATCATCAATGCTATGGCCCATTTCGTGACCGATGACGGTTCCGAGTCCGCCTAAGTTTTCTTCGTCACTTAAGCTTGCATCAAAGAATGGCGGCTGCAAAATACCAACTGGTAATACAAACTTATTATACTCAACTGAGTAATACGCATTCACAACAAGAGGACCCCAATCCCAACGGTATGGATTCATCGTTTTTGCGAATTCAGCGATCGTTTTATCTTCTAACAATTTTGTGAGCTTGCGAGCATTCGCAATTGGTTTATCCGGAGAGTATTTTGCTGTTGGATTAAAATCCCACTCTTCGTTATTGGTTGGAGATACCAACTGCAACTTCATCGTCTTAATTTTTTTAGTCGCCTCTGCTTTTGCATCTTTTGACAACCACTTGTTATTTTTCAAGCTTGTTAAAATCGAAGCGCGAATGCGTTCGCCCAAAGCAACAACCCGCTGTTTTGGAAAGTTCTTGAAAAGACGCGGCCACAAAATGCTATCAAGTTCTTTTGAATATTTGCGCATGACAAGTGTCGTGCAACGCTCCTGGCGATCGGGACGCACTTTTGGTCCACCTAAATGTTTAAAAGCAAAGTCGAAACGCTTTTGAAAAAATGCAGGATAAGCATCATCCATATAATTTACGAGCGCATGATAGGCATAAAGCTTTTTGAGGTCATCGACTGACATTTCACTGAGAGTCTTATTCATGAACTCAAAGCTTTTTGGTTCAAAATCACGAATAACTGTTGTCGCCGGAATACGCTTCAACAAAGTCTCAAGTTCGAAAGTAGGATATTTTGCCAAGAGATCTTTTCTAGAGATTGAAGTGGGTGCCGAATACAACTCTCTCCACTCAACAGGCGTTGGGTAGATTTTTGAAAATTCCGTTTCAAAAGCCACAATTTTTTTCGCCGAATCTGCGGGGCTGTCCATATCGATCGTTTTATAAAATTCAGTGAGTACATCTTGAAGATCTGTCAGATTTTCAGGTTTTTCATAATAAGTTTTCTCAGGATAACTGAGTAAATTGAACGTGACGTAAATATCATTTTTAAGGGGATTTTGTTGATTTGAGACATCGCTGAAATCAAGTAAGCTCACTTCTCCAGAAGCAATCTTGCTTTGGAAAAACTTAAGAACGTCTTCGCGAGTCTTAAGAGTCGCAAGTTTTGCTTTAAGATCTTTTACTAAATCTCTTTCTTCATCCGCACGGCTTTTTTCGTTCATGCATGCCATGTAAACATTTTTCAACTCAGCTTCGCGAATTGAATTTGGATTTGCACTCGCTAAAGTTACAAAATACTTTTTCTTGAAATCCAAGATTCTTTCGTTGGAGTCATCAAAAGCGAAATCATGTCGTGAACGATCATCGCGAAGTTGAAACGAATCAACAACGTTTGAACAGGCATATTGAAAAAAATTGTCGCAAGGACTGACCTTATCGTTCACTGGAAATTCGCGGCGTTCTGGAATGACCGAACTCTTTTTCACTCCAGAATCGGCAGCCACCGGAGCAAGGCTCTCGTGCGAACAACTGATCGCCAAGCCTGAAGCCAAAAGAGCACTAAATAAAAGCTTTCTATAGATCACGGGTAAATCCTCCTGAGATTGATTTTTATAGACTTTAATGAGTTATAGGTCGTCCGGCAATTTTTTTATTTAAGACCACACACAGCGCGACACCGATGAGGAATATCCACCACAAAATCGAAATCCAAAGAAAGAATATCGGTATCGTGGCAAGACTGCCATACAATTTACTATAGCTAAAAATGGTTTTGGTTAAAGCCGTAAAGATTTTTTGGGCGCCTGCCAAGAACAGGCTGGCAACAATTGCACTTAAAATAGCTGCTCGAATATCAACATACGCACTTGGCACATACTTGTAGACAAATAGGACCATGAGCCAAAGCAGGCTCACGTTGAAATAAATCTTATGGAGGTAGAAGAATCCACCTTTGTCTGAATAAAGCGCGCCCAAAATACCGGCCACCGAAAGAGGCCCTAAAAAAATCACCAGCCATGAGATAAAGACTCGCAAAGTAAAAGACCTTTTCTCTTTCACTTGCCAGACTTTTTCAATGGCGGCTTCCATATCAATTAGAAGCGTTGTCGAAGTGATTAAAAGTCCAAAAAAACCTAATAGTCCCAGTGTCTGAGGTTTAATTTTAAAAATCATATTCTGCAAACTCGAGAGTGCCGTCTTACCTGCTGCCGAGGCAAAATTTTGCATCACGA
>JAYUEB010000104.1:0-2418 GCA_043739525.1 Bdellovibrionales bacterium | reverse complement strand
ATTAAGGGTGGCTTTTTCTCTCGTGAAGTTGCAAGTGTCAAAGCGGTTCAGGGTGTCGATCTCGAAATCAAACGAGGCGAAACACTTGGCCTCGTCGGCGAAAGCGGCTGCGGAAAGTCAACACTCGGCAGATGTATCATTCGCCTGATTGAACCCTCTGCCGGCAAGATTATTCTTGAAGGGCAAGACATTACAACTCTCAAAGGCGAAGAGCTCCGGGCTCTCCGCCGAAAAATGCAAATTATTTTTCAAGATCCCTACGCGAGTTTAAATCCTCGCATGACGGTTGGATCAATTATTTGCGAGCCACTCATCATTCATAATCTCTTCAATTCAAAAAGTGACCGCCAAAATCGCGTGAAAGAACTTTTGCAAATTGTGGGACTCAGACCTGAGCATATCAATCGATATCCTCACGAATTTTCAGGTGGCCAACGTCAGCGTATCGGGATTGCGCGAGCACTTGCTGTGGAACCTCAATTTATTGTCTGTGACGAGCCAGTCTCTGCACTCGATGTTTCGATTCAAGCTCAGGTCATTAATTTGTTGATGGATCTTCAACAAAAATTAGGACTGACCTATTTGTTTATTGCCCATGATTTAAAAGTCGTCGAACACATTTCAAATCGAGTTGCCGTGATGTACCTGGGTAAAGTTGTTGAAATGGCTGATTCCGAAGAGCTCTATCGCCACCCTCAACATCCCTATACGAAGGCATTGCTATCGGCGATTCCGGTTCCGGATCCTCATAAAAAAGATAAACGTATTATTTTAACAGGTGATGTCCCCAGTCCTATTAATCCGCCAACGGGCTGTCACTTTCACCCAAGATGTCCGTCAGCAGTCGCCGATTGTAAAGTCATCCGGCCCAAGCTCGGTCTGACCAGACCGATGCACGACACTTCGTGCTTATTAGTCCCACCAATTTAATCTTGTAAGTCTAATACGAAATGGTTTTATTCGCTGAGCTTCAGGAGAGTCGCTACGGTCTTTTTGATTTTTTCAATGTCGAATGGCTTTTTGATGTAGTCATCAGCACCGGCTTCAAAACCGCGCTTTACATCAAGATCACCGACTTTACCGCTGACAAAAATAAGTGGAATGTTCTTAAGATACTCATGTTCTTTCAAAAGTTTTGCTAGCTCAATACCATTGATCCAGGGAAGTCCAATATCTAAGACAATCAAATCAATCGGCGAATCATCAAGTACCGTCGAAAGCTGCGTTCCGTCAGATGCGGTTTTCACACGGTAGTTTTCAGACTCAAAAATTCTTTTCAAAGCCAAGCGCATGGTCTCGTCATCTTCGATGACCAAAATGCACTTTTGGTTTTGCTTTTGCTTGAGATCGCGAAAGTCTTTGAGCGGAACGATATCTTCTTGTCGCATTTTTTCTTTAGCGAGCCGTTCGATTTTTGCGACAAGATCTCTGGTGTTTAATTTTGACATATTCTTCCTTATTCTCCGTGAGCCTCAAGCCAACGTTCGGCATCAATCGCAGCCATACAGCCTGATCCTGCCGCTGTTACGGCCTGTCGATAAACGTGATCCTTGCAATCTCCACAAGCAAAAACGCCGTCGATATTGGTATAGCTCGAGTCAGGTTTTGTCTTGAGATAGCCGGTTTCATTCATATGAATAAAATCTTTAAAAAGATCGGTATTCGGTTTGTGACCAATGGCAATGAAGACTCCGCCCATAGGTTTCACGATTTCTTTACCTGTTTTAATATTTCGAATTCGTAGGCTCTCAACAAACTGAGTTCCTATGAATTCTGTAACTTCAGAGTCCCAGACGGGTTCAATCTTTGGATTTTTAAGAGCGCGATTAACCATAATCTTAGAGGCACGAAACGAATCACGACGATGAATCAAATAAACTTTTGAAGCAAATCTAGTTAAGAAATTGGCTTCCTCCATGGCGGTATCTCCGCCACCGACAACTGCAACCTCGACGTTTCGAAAGAAGGCGCCATCACAAGTCGCACAAGCCGAAACGCCTTTAGATAGAAACTTCTTTTCAGACTCAATACCCAAATATTTTGCGCTAGCACCCGTTGAAATGATTACGGTATCTGCTTGGTAGAGATCTTTTCCAACCCATACTTTGAATGGACGTTTAGTAAAATCAACTTTCGTTACATTTTTAGTAATGAATCTTGTACCAAATCTTTCGGCTTGAGCGCGAAAGTCTGCCATTAATTCAGGGCCGGTAATGGCTTTCGAAAACCCAGGATAATTCTCGACATCATTCGTGATCATGAGTTGCCCGCCGGCATCTTCACCCTCTATCATGAGTGGATTTAATAGTGCGCGGGACGTATAGATCGCAGCTGTCAAACCTGCGGGACCTGAGCCAATGATTAATACTTTTTCGATTTGGTCTGAAGACATTTTTTATCTCCCGTTAAATGCTTAGA
>JAYUEB010000103.1:0-2421 GCA_043739525.1 Bdellovibrionales bacterium | reverse complement strand
ACAATATTGATCGCTTTTGCTAAGTGCATTGGCGACAAATGAGCGTACCTCTGAGTTTCTTCAAACCGTGCGTGGCCAAGCAGCTTTTGCAGGTCGTACAGACTGCCGCCGTTCATCACAAAATGAGAAGCAAAAGTGTGCCTCAAATCATGGAAACGGTAGTGGTTCGTTAAGCCTGCTTTTTTCTGCCCCCGCGCAAACGCCCAATATATGTGCCCCTCGTCGAAAACTTTTCCGTAGGACGAGCAAAACACAAATTCTGGGTGGTAGGCCTTAGCTTTCAATTCCGTGAGTGCGTGTCTGACGACATCACTCATCGGAAGCCTGCGCTGCGAGTTTCTAGTCTTGGTTCTGTCAGCAAGGCCATTTCGATCACGCAGTCTTGTGATCTGAATATAGCCTGTTTCAAAATCCACTCGGTCCCAGCAAAGACCAGCAAGTTCACCACGTCTCATTCCTGAATTCATGGCGACCACAAAAAGCCAGTAGTTCGGATCTTCTTTGTTCGCAGCCAGAAATTTTTCAATTTCTTCTGTGGACATAAATGTATCCGGTCTTTTTGGCTCTTTGATTTTACTGTAATCGTTGAAGGGATACTTAACGATTTTCTCCTGCTTGAAAGCCTCACTCATGACTTGCTTAAAAACACCCACAACCAAATTGGTTCCAACAGGGTTGTGATTTGTTTCACGAAGCGTTGTCACAAGTCTATCGCAGTGTTCGCGGGTAATTTGAGAGAGCAGTAAATCACCTACCATCGGGTAGATGTGATGCTGCAAATTCATTTCGTACCGCTCACGAGTTCGAAGTGTTGATCTTGGGGCAACTCGATGATCGAGCCACCAGAGAGCAAACTCTTTAAACTTTACGTCTTGCAGAGTGGGCCTCATCATAGGCATGACACCCGTTGCAAGAAACTGTCTTTTCTCGGCAAGCTTGACTGACTTCCAAGCGATGGCATCTGACTTTTTCTCAAAGCACGGACTTTTAAATTCTTGTCCGTTGATATAGATTTTCTCTCTATATCGGATGCCTTCTTTACGCTTTAATTTTTCCATTACTGGTCTCCTTGGTTAAGAAGACCCTATGGGAAAAGCGTTTTCTGTTTTCCTTTTAAAAAACATTCTATTTAGTTTTCAAAGATCAAAATTCAGAAACAGCTTTATAAATACCATAGGGTCTGAAGCATTTAAATCGGATTCGCAAAATAAAAAGCTACGCGGCAGAACCTATGGTGTGCCTTTCAATCCACTCCCTCAGGTGTTCTCGTTTAAACCTGATGAGGGCACCAAGTTTCACATACTTAACTTCTTTTCTGAAAACCGCTTTACGCAGGCGGGATTTTTTTAGTTTGAGAAGGCTTGACGCCTCCTCAATGGTCAGTAGCTCGACATGACTTACAAAGTCGTCTTTCACGCAATCACCTCACTTGAAAATGTTTTCGATCAATTTTCATCGGGTTTTGCCTGGGGCTTCTTAATGGGTGGAGCGGGCTTTGCCTTTAACGGCGAAAGCAAAGCTTCCATGTGGAGCTGCTTACCTTGCTTTTTGGCAGCCTCGATTTCTTTTATAATCGAGCGCAGGTGCGCGATCTTATCAAAGTGGTCAGCTCTGATTTTTTTAAGGCTCGCGGCAAATCGGTTGGCATAAAAATCAAGAATGATCCACGACAGCAGCTGAGTTTTTTTGACCCTGCCACTAGCAAAATCCTTGTTGGCCAAGATTAGCATTTCATCAAGCGCCTCGTCTGCCTGGTTGGACAAATGAATTTTTGGAATTTGCTCCATGAGATTTCCCTTCATTTAGGTTGTAAGCGACCAACGAATTGCGAGGGCCTCGATCACAGCTCTTCTTAAGGGCAGATCCATTGCGAAGGCTCGGTCAAATGGATCAGACTTTGTTGTGATGGCGTCACACCAAATGGCCTTTGAAAAAACGACGGCGGCCATGTGGCCGCCACCAAAATCATTTTCAAAAATCGCATCCCAATCAATGGATTCATTTTGAACGTTAATATGTGGGAACACCTTACGCTTAAGTTCGGCGTCGCTTGTGACAATGTGAAGAACGGCCCTGAGTTCTCGGGAAATAGGTTTTGAATCTGGTGTGTGCATTTTTTTAACCTTTCAGTTCGTTTTGAGTTTTAATTAAAAATTCGGTCGCTTGTCTGGCCTGACTTGCAGCTTTGAAGATGGCCGACTTATCTTGCTTCAAAACATTGAGCCATGACTCGATGTAGGCCGCATGTTGGCTTGAGTATTTAAGGCCCACATGAGCGCAGAGAAAACTTGAACCAAGTTCGGCAACAAGTTCCTCTTTTGCTTCGTGGCTGATCGTGCGGGTAGCAGCAAGACTTCGATTCAATCGTGATTCTGCACCTGTCCAATGAGTCAACTCGTGAAGAAGCGTCCCATAAAATCC
>JAYUEB010000102.1:0-2421 GCA_043739525.1 Bdellovibrionales bacterium | reverse complement strand
AAAAATGATGACTCAGAAAATCATGAATGACAGTGAAGTTGTCGACTTTGCAGATGCTCACTCCGGTACGATGGCAATGGCACCGAATGGATTCAATCCCTACAAAGTCGGAATTGAACTTTATCGCGACATCGAAAATCGTTGGAACAAAGGCCATTTTGGTAAAGAATGGAATGAGTGCGAAGACGTACAAGAGCGAAATCGCTGGGACAAAAAACTCAATCAAGGTCGCGACAAAATTTTTGAAGTCCGACGCAACTACAATGATGTCACTTTTATTGACGAGTTTTTGACCGAAGATTTTTGTGTTCGCAATAAGATGTTCGTTTATAAGTTTAATAAACGAACCGGTCGTTATGAAGTCGACACGCGCGATTTTCCGATGATTAAGAAACAGTTGTTATTTCAACTCACTAATTTTGGTCAGCCCATTATTCAAGTAGAAGACGCTAACTATGAAAATCGCGGTGAACTTTTGGTCACTCACAAATTTGAAGGTGTTGAGATGCAACCCGATTATATGAGAGAAACCCTCAAGAACCTTCAAACGATTTGGACTCGTCCGGTGAATCTTGTGACGGTGCTTGATAATGTCCCAAAGCTCATTCATTTCGACGGCAAAGAATTTCAAGAACAATCGATTGAAGTAAAGGGCGCGAGCAACAACGGCACAACAGCTTAGGCAAGACATGCGTAACATCTGGATTATTAAAGCTGGAAGTCAAATGGTCTGCGACGGCGGACCAGTTCTCATCTTATCTTGGATGAAGCAAATTCAAGTTCTACGAAAGCGCTTTGATATCGACGTCATTTGGGTGACTTCGGGTGCAATTGCGTCGGCAACCGAGCGCACCAATTTCTCAGGAAAGAACAGAACCGTTTCTCAAAAGCAAGCACTCAGTGCCATCGGGCAACCCCTCGTAATGGATCTCTATAACTTAGCTCTTAATCGTGTGGGCCTTCTTGGCGCCCAAGTACTTCTGACCGGCGGAGATATGAAAGACAAAGTTCGTCGCAAGAATCTCCAGAACACTCTCGGACAACTGCTAAAATGGCAGACGGTTCCAGTCTTAAATGAAAACGATGCGGTTGCGACTGAGGAAATTCAATTCGGGGATAACGATTCGCTTTCGGCGCAGATTGCAATTATGATGAAGGCCCAAAAACTTATTTTGCTCACAGATGTTGAGGGGCTGTACGACTCTGATCCTAAAACCAATCGTGGCGCGAGATTAATTGAAATGAAAGAAAGAATTTCTGACCGGGATCTCAAGAAATATCGCTCTTCTCAGAAATCAGAAAAAGGCACCGGCGGAATTTATTCAAAACTGTTGGCGGCTCAGCTCGCACAAAAATCGAAAGTTCACACCCATTTCGTTCGTGGCGACGTTCAAAATGTGTTGTTGCAAATTGCTGAAAACATCAACGTCGGTACTTATGTCGGAAAACAAAAATGAGCGAATTCATCTCTTCCGAAATGACCAAAGAACTCCAAGACGTCAAGAGCGCGTGGGTTGAACTTCGTCAAATGAAGGCCGAAAAGAAAAATCAGGCCCTTAAAAGCCTTGCTAAACTTTTAGTAGAGAACTCGAAACAACTTATAGAAGCCAACGCTATCGATCTGAAAAACAACACCCACCAAGTCTCTGCTTATGTCGACCGATTGACTCTGACTACCGAACGTATCAAAGCAATGGCCGAAAGTTTAACTGCTGTTGCCGACCTCAATGATCCGGTGGGTGAAGTTGTTGAAGAAAAAATATTGAAGAACGGACTTAAGCTCAAACGAGTGCGTGCTCCGCTCGGAGTTATATTTATGATCTTTGAATCTCGCCCTAACGTCGCCACCGAAGCATTCAGTATGGCTTTCAAATCAGGTAATGCGATTGTTTTGCGAGGTGGACGCGAGTCCGAGCAAAGTGTTGCAGTGATCTATTCGTTGATTAAAAAGTCCCTAGTTGAAAACGGAATCAACGAAAAAAGCTTCTTTGGTATAACCAACTATGATAGAAAAATTGTCGATCAACTTCTCAAACAAAAAAATTATATCGATGTCGTTGTTCCCAGGGGTGGAGAGAAGCTGATTGCACATGTTCAATCAGAGTCGCTCATGCCGGTTATTAAGAATGATCGCGGCTTATGCCATACCTATGTAAACGACGACGCTGACCTCGAAATGGCCGTAAAAATTGTTGTGAATGCAAAAGCTTCGCGTCCAAGTGTTTGTAATTCACTTGAAACTATTTTAGTTCACGAAAAAATTGCAGTAAAACTTTTGCCGAAAGTTACAAGTGAGATGAGGGCCTACAATATGGAGTTTTTTGGCTGTGAGAACTCGGTAAGGATTCTCTCGGACCAAAAAATCTCTTTAGCAACTGACGAAAACTACAGTACCGAATATCTAGACTTCAAAGTAAACCT
>JAYUEB010000101.1:0-7314 GCA_043739525.1 Bdellovibrionales bacterium | reverse complement strand
GTAGGTCCAATTTTCTTTCACACTCACATGGAGTTCTAAAAAAACTTTTGCATCTACGAGGGTTTGAATTTCCATTCTGCTTTCAGTTCCAATTTTCTTAAGCATAGAACCGCCCTTACCAATGACGATTCCTTTGTGTGAGTCTCTCTCAACCACGATATTTGCAGCGATGTGATGAGTTTTCTCTTCTTCATATGTTTCAATTTTAACAGCAAGCCCATATGGAATTTCTTGATGCAGATTTTCGAAACACTTTTCTCTAATAATTTCAGCACACATTTCACGTACCGATTGTGTCGTATATAAATCTTCTGGATAAAGACGACTTGGGCTGAGTGGCAAGAGCGGAGTCATTGTTTCTAAAACAGATTTTCTGGCTTCAGGGCCGCGCTCACGAGCTGAAATCGTGATGAACTCTTGCTTATACTTCTGCAAGAGATTCATCCAAGAAATCGGATCATGCTTGTTCAGATCATACTTACTCACGAAAGCTTGCCAAGGCTTATGGCAGGCCTCGCCAATCTTAAGAAGTTCTTCGAGTTTTTCCATTTTCTGTTCGGCACCTAACAAAACAATGACGGCATCTGCATTTCGAATGACGTCTTGGTATTCTTCTTTTAAGAAGGCATTTACACCTGTGTCACTGGTCAATACTCCAGGGCTATCAACAAACACAAGTTGAGCAGTTGGAGTATTGAGAATGCCGGTTATACGCTGCCGAGTGGTCTGTGGCTTAGGCGTTACAATGGCAACCTTACTCTCCAACAATAGATTCAGCAGCGTGCTCTTGCCCGCATTTGGCTCACCAATGATCGCAATAAATCCTGCGCGAATATCACTCATCCTTATCTCCCAACATTTTCTTTTTTAGAATGTGCAGCGCATTTTGTGCGGCATTTTGTTCCGCTGCCTTTTTGTTTCTTCCGCTTCCGCGAGCGATAACTTCTTCACCTAGTTCAACTAAAACTTCAAAATATTTGTCATGATCAGGGCCCAGTTCACTCTCGGTGATGTACTTTGGAACACGCTTGAAAAGCTCTTGAGTCTTTTCTTGGAGCCGAGTTTTAAAGTCGGATGCAAAATCAGGTTCGGCTGCAATTTTTGAAAACTTGGGTTCAAAAATTTGTTTGATCACCTCAAAAGACTTATCAAATCCACCGTCGACGTAAATTGCACCAAGAACAGCCTCAAAACTACAAGCCAAAATACGTGGCTTCTGGAGTCCATTCGAAAGTCTCTCGCCTTTACCTAGACGCAAAAATTCGTCGAGCTTAAATTCTTTAGCGATTTGAGCAAGCGCATCTTCATTCACAAGGCTCGCGCGCTTTTTTGAAAGAGCACCCTCTTGGTCAGTTGGAAAGTTCTTCATTAAAATATCGCTTAAAACTAAATCTAAAACGGCGTCGCCCAAAAACTCGAGCTTTTCATTATCTTGCGAATTCTTCTCGTTAGCTTCATAGCGGTGACTCTTGTGGGTCAAAGCCGTTGCAAGATTTAAGATGTTATTAAACTCATATCCGAAAACAGATTCGAGAGATTTAATAGATTCTTGCCAAGTCATGATAAGACTCCAAGAGCTTTTGCAATCAAGAGCGGCTCGCGACCTTCACGATTTCGAATAGCTACGATCTCGGCAGTCACTTCTTCGCCGCCTTTTAGCTCATGAGAACTCTGGACGTCGGTAGAAAAGTAATCGCGAGAGAGTCCCATCGCACCATGAGCCGCGTTCTTTAATATCAAAACCTTTTTAACTGTGCCTAATTGCCTTTGAAACGTTAATCCGAGTCGTTCATCGCTGAGCTCGCGCAAACGGCGCGCACGAGCTTTACGCTCGCGCAACTCGACTTTTTCAGTCATGAGAGCAGCTCGTGTCCCCTGTCTTTCACTGTATGGAAAAACGTGAATTTTGCTCCAAGGACTCGTAACTAAATTTAAAAAACTTTCCTCAAAGTCAGCTTTTGTCTCAGTTGGAAAGCCGGTAATCACATCCATGCCAACAAAAGCATGTGGAACAAAAGTTTTAATTTGCTCCAAGGACGCACGCACTTGCTCGGCCGAATACTTGCGCTTCATGTCTGACAAAACTTTTGTCGACGCAGACTGAATGCTCATGTGAAAATGAGGACACAATCTATCGTCGCTAAACAACATCAGCATTTCTTGCGAGATTTCGATAGGTTCAAAGCTGCTGAGTCGAATACGTGGGATAGATGTCTCGCCTAAAACATGGCGGATAAGCTCGGTAAAATCAGCGCCTGTTTCGTCGCACTCGTAGTCTCCGATGTGAATTCCGGTTAAGACAACCTCTTTCACGCCAAGGCTTACGAGTTCAGATACTCGACGAACGATATCTTTAACACTTAAACTACGAGACTTTCCACGTGCGTAAGGAATCACACAGAAGGTACAAAAACTATTGCAGCCATCTTGAACCTTTAAAAAACTTCGCGTGTGCAGCATTTCGATTCCGCCGCCGGGCTCAAGATCTTCTTTGCGAAAAATATTAGATCTAAAGACCCTTGGGCCTTCTTCAGATTTTAAAAAAGTTTCGATGATACTTTGAATTTCGGTTTTGTGAGAATTTGCAATTACCAAATCAACTTCAGTCGCGACATCCACAATCTTCGAATCGACTTGCGCCGAACACCCGGTGAGAACCACGAGTGATCCGGGTTCATCTCTCTTGAGCTGTCTTGCTCTTCGTAGAGCTTCGCTCGTCGCCTCTGCCGTCACAGCGCAACTGTTGATGACATGAACCTTCTTTTGCAAAGGAGTCTCAGCACCTAAATTTGTGAGACGCTTCTGCAAAAGACCCGTGTCGTAAGTATTTACCTTACAACCAAAAGTGTGAAACTCAAGATTAGACAATCCACGCTCCGCCGACAAGTTGGTTATCACGATACATGACTGCAGCTTGCCCAGGAGTCACCGCTCTTACCGGCTCTTCAAAATCGACGACGACGTCATCGCCAAATTTTTGTACGCGACCGTAAGATCCTTTATGCTGAAAACGAATTTTGATTCGAAGTCGCTCACCGTCTTGCACGTCATCAAGCCAATGAGGCCTTTTAAGAGTTACTTTTTGGCTAAATAAATACTTCTCAGGACCAATCCAAACCGTGTTGGTCTTCGCATCGATCTTTAAAACAAAGAGTGGTTCAGCAGAACTTCCTTGCAAATCGCCGCGATCGCCGATTCCGAGTCCTTTTCTTTGGCCATAGGTAAAATGATGAATGCCTTGATGAGCAGCTAAAATTTCGCCGCTTGGATAAAGAACGACATTCCCTTTTTTTGTATTTAAAACTTCTTGAGAAACATGGTCTTCAATAAAATTATCGTAGCCGCGATTTCCAACAAAACAAATGCCCGTTGAATCTTTCTTGCGAGCATTAATGAGATTTTTTTGTTCTGCGATAATTCGAACGTCTGGCTTTTTCAAATGACCAATTGGAAACAACAAACGGCTCACGATATTGGGATCAATCGTGAATAGAAAATAAGTTTGATCTTTCCAATCGTCAGTACTCGTTGCTATAACTGAGCGACCGGCTGGAGTTGTTTCAATTTTTGCGTAATGACCAGTTGCCAAATAATCACAGCCTAATTCAAGCATCTTTTCAATGAGATGATCAAACTTCAAATAAGTATTGCAGTCGACACAAGGAAGCGGCGTTTGGCCGTCGAGGTAACTTGCAATAAATGGATCAATAACAGAAGTTTTAAATTTAGCTTCACAATTGATGACGTAAAATGGAATACCCAATTTATCTGCAACACTTCTTGCATCATCGACGTCCACGCTTGAACAGCAAGTGCCGTTACCTTCTTCAATATCACATGAAGAATAATCCCAGACCTGCATTGTTACGCCTACAACATCGTATCCCTGTTCAACAAGCAAAGCGGCAGCAACAGAGCTATCGACTCCACCCGACATAGCAACTAAAACTTTAGGTTTCACGTTTTGCTCAGACATTTTGATCCTTCGCACTTGAATACACTTTTGACTTAAGGTTTTTAATTCCTCTTAAGTGCTCAACAACTTTAACGAGAGTTACAACAAAATTTTCAACTTCCGAATCTTCGGTGCTCCAACCAAGTCCAACGCGTAAAGAAGATTGTGCTTCCTCACGCGAAAGTCCCATCGCTAGCAAGGCTGGAGATGGCTCAGGTGATCCCGAGCTACACGCGGCACCTGTACTGGCCGCAAAACCACGCATATCCAAATTCATGAGAAGGGTTTCACCGTCGACGCCCGGAATAACCAAGCTTGAAGTATTTGGAAGTCTCATACTTTCACGCGCCGTAAACGTGACATTTGGAATTTTCTTTAAAACTTCAGCTTCAAAATAATCTCGAAGTTTTGCAACACGAGATGCTTGCGCTGGAATTTCGTCTTGGAATGCGGTCATTTCAGCAAGTGAGCTGATCGCCAATAAATTTTCAGTTCCTCCGCGACGAGAACGCTCTTGTCCGCCCCCATGGATCTGAGTTTGTAAGTTTGTTCCGCGACGAGAAAATAAAACTCCAGCACCTTTGAACGCATAAAATTTGTGACCAGCAAAACTAGCCAAATCAACACCAAGATCTTTCACATTCAATTCAATTTTACCAAGAGCCTGAACACAGTCCGAATGAAAAAGTGCGCCGAAGACGTGCGCCTCTTTAGCCATATCCGCGACCGGAAAGATGGTCCCGGTTTCGTTATTAGCGAGCATCACAGAAACTAACAAAGTTTTGTCAGACAACAATCGACGATACTGAGTAAGATCGATTTGCCCAGAACGCGAAACTCTTAAAACATGAATGCGAGCACCTTGGCTCTCAAGTGAATGCGCCGCTTTCGTTAAACTGGGGTGCTCGACTCCGCTGATGATGATTTCATTGCGAGGATTCTGATGATTTTTGGCATATTCAAAAACACCTTTGATCGCAAGATTGTTGGCTTCAGCCCCGCCAGCAGTGAAAATGGTTTCAAGACTTTCGGCCCCAATAAATTTTGAAATTTTAGTTCGCGAATCGCGGAGCAAAGTTTTGGGCCCACGTCCAGCCTGGTGGATCGAACTGGGATTTCCCCATTGAGCGAGCCAATCGCCGACTTTAGCCTGTAAAAACTCAGCTGGCGGAGTTGTAGCATTAAAATCCAAATATGAGAAATTCTCAATTTTGGGTTTAATTGTCGTGAATTTTGAGGCTGAACGCATAGGGACAAGGACTTACCATATTTTAGGCAAACACCCAAGTATTTCAGGGGGATTGAGATAAAACTGAAAACATATAAGCCCTCGAATTCAGCCCTCTCCTCTCAAACTCAAATTTGAAACGAGACGACATTATAAACTCGACTGAAATCAAGTCTAGCAAAGCAGCTGGTTTTAGGGAGATTTTTGACTCTGGCCATTCGGAAAAGATTCAGAAATGAGGTGTTTAAGCCGATAAAAAGAGTGATGAAACATAGCCTCGCATGGATTGAAAAATTTATCCCATCAGACCGCAAAAATGAGATCGCACTTCTGTCTCAGGAGAAGCAGTTCGAAACTCTTTGCAAAATGATCGAGTCAGGACAGATAGAAGCCTCCGCTTATCTCAATTGGGCCTCGCAGTTCTTTCTTTTGCCATCACTGGATTCGCAATTTTTTATCAAAGTAGATATCAAAGAAATCTGGAAAAAATACAGTGATCTGAGACTTTGGAGCCCCGAAATGCTTCCCGTCGGCGAATGGGAAAATCGCTTGATGGTGGCCTGTGCGTCTCCACCGACTGAATTCAAAATGACCTCAATTGAGCCTCCTGTTTTTGTTCTCGCGTCGCCACTTGATTTGAGAAAAACTTGGGGTCAGCTCAATGTAAAAGCGGGCGCCGTCGAAGCACCTGTACAGGCCAAGCCGGTAGCACCTCCAGCAAAAGTGGCAGTGGCACCAGCTCCGAAACCTGCTGCTCCAACTGAAACATCAAATTTAGAAAATACAGCAACTCGCTTTGAACTTAAAATGGACGAGAGCTTTAAGCTTATTGATTTTAGTGCTCCTCCAGAAGAAGAAAAAGAAGAAGTCACAGTTGAGGCTTCTGCTCCAGCTGACAAACAAGAAGAAGAAAGTGCGGATGATGGCACAAACAGTTTAGGTCTTGATTTGGATATCACCAAATCAGTTAAAGCTCCAAATTTTAATTTTGGCGAGCCAAAACTCGATAGTTCGAAAAAAGAAGAAAAGCCTGAAACGAAATCTGAGGAACTCAAGCTCGACACCCTTCCTCAAAAACCAGCAGTCGTAGCAGCACCTCCACCACCGCCACCTCCACCACCTCATGCTCGCGCAACTCCGGTCCCTCTTCCAAAACCAGTTGCTGCTCCTCAAGCTGCGGCACCTGTTCAGCAGCCGACTCCTATTCCGACTCCTGCAGCAATTCAAAAGCCAGCTCCGATTCCCTTAGCAACTCCGATTCAACCACCAACGCCTCCGCCACTTCCAAATATGACCTCAGCACCGCAGGCACCGCCCCCATTACAAATGAAACCTCTGGGTCCGCCAGTTCAAAGTAAACCAATTGCTCCGCCACCAAGGGCGATGCCACAGGCACCGACGCCACTTAAGGTTGTGACGACAGAACCAGTAAAGCCAATATCTGCGCCAACTCCGGCACCGCCACCGGCAAAAATTTCTCCAATTGGAAGATCTGCTCTTAAACGCATCCTTGACCATGCAAAAACAAGTTTTGATGACTGCTCAAATTACGAAGACCTATCTGACGTCATGTTCTCAAAAATGACATCCCATTTCGAAATGGCGATGCTTATTCGTTGCGAAGAACAAGGTTTGGTTCCAATGTATTGGGCAGGAAATTTTAAAATAGCAGACGAACAGAAGCCTTCTGTCATCCCACTTGCACAAGCTTCTATCTTTAAAATCGTAAATGCCTCTGGAAAACCTTATCATGGCTATGTTGTAGCAAATCCAATCAATACAAAATTTTTCAACGAGTGGAATTCAGGCGAAATCCCAAAGCACGTCACAATTTTTCCAGTTTTTGTTGAGAAAGATTTAGTTGCGATGTGGATTGGAGCCACCAACAAATCGATTGATCTCAAAGTTTCTTTAGCTGACATGGACTCTTTTACAGATTCATGTGTTGCCTCTTTTCACAAGGCTTTGAAGTCAGCAGCCTAAATTCCAAATAAAATTTAGTTCGGTCTACTGGCAGACATGGGCGGTCAGCAGTTATTCCGTTTCAGTCGCAGTTTACTCTTCAGCCAACTGGATTCCGACTGCCCAACAGAGACTGCGACTGAAAGACAGATGACCGAGGACTGCTGCC
>JAYUEB010000100.1:0-7314 GCA_043739525.1 Bdellovibrionales bacterium | reverse complement strand
CGATATTGGTCTGAAAGCAAAAAAATAACGTTCGTTAATGAACGGAGAAAAAAAACCGACACCTAAACCGCCAGTCGTCATCGCATCTAAAATTCCGTGAGACAAAATTGAGATTAAAATGACCGCAAAGGACTTCCATTTATAAGCGAGCTTACGAAAAAAAATAGCAGTTATTGCAATCGACCAGATGAGTGCAAAAAAAATGGAGTGTGTTAATCCTCGATGGCCAAAAAGGTGATCGTAAGGAATTCCGAATTTAAATCCGAGCGAATCTATATCTGGAATGATGCTGCTCAAAAGCGCAAGAGCGTATAATTTTTTGGTAGGTGGCTTGGCTGAGCTCACTTTCGCTACTGTCAGCGCGAGCAACGCATGTCCAAACGCCGAAGCCACCTCGCTCTTACCTAAAACAGAGTCGAAACCTGCAAGTGAAAAGGTGCATCTGCGTTCATGCAGCTTCGAGTAACTTTCAAATCTTTCATTTCAAAAGACCCCTGAACTGCCGCAAAAAGCTGAGTCATCAAAAAACAAGAATCAAATTTATTTACTTTTATTTCTTTAAAATCAGCTTGAGTCGATGCGGGCGTTTGTTGAGACGCTCTGAGCGCTGTGTATGTAACTGCAACGCTTGCATCCCACATTGGACTTGATTCACTAATGCCACCGATGCAATTGACCTTGATATCGGTTGCGCCGAGAGTTTTCAAAAGCGCCGTGAATTGATTTTCAACCGAATTGCAGCTGAAATAAATTTTCCCGAAATCAAAATCAGAGTTCAAAAAGAATTCTTGAGTTACAGGTGCTTTGACCGCAGGTACAGAAGCTTGTGCCGCCGACAATCCCAAAAAAGCCATAGCTAAAACAATAAGTGTTTTCATAGATCCTCCCTTTTCAGAGGATTAAAGCACCCATTCAATACCAGTGCAAGATACACTGTTTCAGTTAGCAGTTGCAGTCCCTGTTATCGGATATCAGTTTGCCCGCCCTGAACCACCGACACACTGAATTGCCAAATGTTACGAGGTAGCCTTTAGAAATAAAGCTCATACTCAAGACGGCCATTCGCAATACGACGCTCGGTCTTATCATTGAGAGCAAAACCAAGACCCAAAGTTAACTTGAGGTGATTAATGATTTCGACATCAAACGCGGGCATCAGCAGAGCATCTTGATCGGTAAAACCTTGAAGCAAATCTAAGTGGGGTCTAAATTTCTCACTATAACGATAAGCTAAACTCGTCGACAATCCGTACACAGTTTGCCATGTCTTTGATGTCGCATTCGGATCCTTCTCGTTAATCTGATGCTCGAATTCAATTTGTGGATTCAAACTTACAGTCCATCTTGAAAAGTCTTTTTCAATGATGGGCTTAAATTCAAAGGCAAGGTCCTTATTGTTTGTGTCTTTTGGAAATTCAATTTCAAAATAAGCTCCGAAGTCGACCGGGAGTTCACCTTTTTCAAAAAAGTGTGTGCGTGCGTGAGCTCGAAAGCCAGAGTAGTCAAATTTTTCGTCAGGCTGTTTTTGATAGTCTAGGTAGGCCGTGACTTCCCATCGGTCCGTCAAGCCGTAGTTAAACTCAAAAGATGATCTCAGAATTCGACTATCAATTCCAGGGTGATCGTCACTGCTGAGTGATGTTTCGTTTTCAATTTCAAACTCATGAAGCCCAGCTGTTTGATAACCGTAAACTTCGAGTTCATTATATTCTATGGCATTTGCCTTTGCGAGAGCGAGCAAAGAGACTATTGCCATGAGCGCGAACTGTCTCATGTCCTTTGACCTTTCAAAAATCCTTGTCCAATTCCGGATCGAGCAAGAAGAATAATAATCCAAAATCCAAAATAAAATAGAACTTCGGAAAGAGTCGGTCGTGGGTTGTAGCCGCAAATCGCTCGCACAAAAGTCACGAGGCCGCCTTCAGAATCAAACCATTTTGAAATATCCCAAACAGGCTCAATCAAACCGGGCAACATATTTTCAGCGACGAGTTTACCAATTGCGCTCGCGCCAAGCCCTGCCGCTGACAGGAGGAGGACACCACTTGTTGCATTGAAAAAGACTTGGTTCTTCAGAAGTCTAAGACCCTTCGACAAAAGATAAAACATACAAGAAGCGAGTACGAGTCCGATCAATACACTGATTGTCATGGCAGAAAAGCCAGCACTCTTTTCAAGTCCCAATCCGTAAATGTAAATAACAGCTTCTGAACCCTCGCGACCGACTGCAAGTGCGGCAACCGTTGCAATTCCTAAGAAACTTGGCTTTTTCAAGGCATTCTGAAGATGAGTTTCAACTTCTTTTTTGAGCGACTTCGCGTGCCTTCTCATCCAAAAGACCATTTGAGTCATGAGGCCGCAGCTCAAAAACAAAATGCCAACTTGAAAGTAAATTTGAGCATTGCCAGTAAACCAAGTCTCGGCACCTAGCATGAGTCCTGCAATGACGAAACTTAAGAAAATGCCGGCAACAACTCCTCGCCACATTGCCGGCAAAGCTTTTGGGCTGGTTTTAACTAAGTAAGAATTGAGAATTCCGATAATGAGAATGGCTTCGAGAGCTTCTCTCCAGACAACAAAAACGGCCTGCCATAAAACAAGTTGATTCATATATCCCTTATTGAACGACGATTTTGCCCTTAGCAATGTCTTTATGAAAGTCTCCAAAAAATTTGTATTCGCCTTTAGAAAGAGGACCAATAAATATTTTGATCGACTTACCTGGAGTCACAACTTTCTCACGATTGAGTTCAACACTCTCAAATTCTTCAGCTGATGTTCCGATGTTTTGAACTTCAATCTGAAATTTCTCTCCAGCTGGCGCTTGAATGGTAGTCGGCTCGAAAATTCCATCCTTTACATTCAGATGAAAATTTTTAAGTTCACCTGCATGAGCTGAAGCTGACAATAACAGGACCAAAATAAAGCTTTTCATAAAAAATCTGCCTTCTGGATTTGAGAATCACTCTCATATAGCCGGCGCTTTTGGACAAAGTCAATTTTTGCCCCCTAAACTTTCTCGAGTGAAAGTGGGTTAAAAGCTAATTGAAACCCAGTTGATCGCAACTGGACGTTCGGCGAGGAAAGGCCAAATTTCAGGGTCGGGCAAACTGACGATAGCGAACACCGGCCTCAGTTTGCCAGTCGCAGCCTCTGATGGCAGATATCCGCTTGCCCGCCCCCAACTAGAACTCTTTAATGGCGATGCTAAGCCCTTCACTCGTAGGCAACAAAATAGACGTGTACTTTCTTGAATCGGCTAATGCTAAATTAAAACTTCTCATAAGCTCGAGTTGTTTTTTTGAAGCTCTGCTATTTTCAGCTCCAGCGACTTCGCCCCACAAAAGAGTATTATCGGCGATGATCAATCCGCCTTTTCGAATGTTTTTTTCCGCCCACTGAAGAGCCGTGAGATAACCTGTTTTGTTATGATCAATGAAGATCATGTCGAAAGGTGCTTGCGTTGAAAGCTCTGCTAATTTCTCTTCGACTTCGCCTGTGAGTAAGGTGATTCGATCACTCACTCCGCATTCTTCGAAACTGAGTTTGGCTTGCTCGGCTGCCTTCGCTTCTCTTTCTATGGTAAAAATATGAGCATTTTTTTCAAGGGCTCTCGCCATGTGAATGGTCGAATAGCCAAAAAGTGTTCCACATTCGATGATCTTTTTGGGTTGGTACAGTCGAATGAGAATCTTAATAAGTTGCGCTTCGATGATCCCAATATTAATTCCTAAACGTCCATGTGTATCCAGACGCTCTAGGAGCGAATCCAAGCCATTATTTTGGGGCTCGTAAAGTTTTGAGATGTAGTTCACTATGAGGTCGGGCGTTTTTGATCGCATAATTTCTTGATTCGATCACATCATGCTGGTGTTTGACAATTTCAAACGACCCAAATAAAAATTGATATTGCACTCGAGTTTCAAATACTCGACGAAACACCGGAGAACCAAATGAGAAAAATGACAAAATTGATATTCAGCCTGCTCGCACTCGCTCTCGTTGTGACATCATGTACTCAAAAGTCGGATGAAAATGACAATGGAATTTATTTTCCGGTTCGTGCAAATGTAAAAGGATTTGATCCTGTTCATTCCAGCGACATTTACTCAGGAACAGTAATCGCTCAAGTTTACGAAGGGCTTCTTCAGTACCATTACTTAAAACGACCTTATGAAGTGATTCCATCTTTAGCCGAAGGAATGCCAGCTATTTCTGATAAAGGGCTGACTTATACTTTTAAAATTCGCAAAGGAATTAAATTTCACGACGATCCTGCTTTCCCAGGAGGAAAAGGACGTGAGCTAGTTGCCGAAGATTTTATTTATTCATTTCGAAGACTCGCCGACCCCGCAACCTTAAATGATGGCTTTTGGATTTTGGATGGCAAGATCAAGGGCCTCAACGAATGGCTTGATCTTCTTAAAAACAAAAAAGCTGATTACTCAACTCCCATTGAAGGATTGCAAGCTCCCGATCACAATACTCTTGTTATCAAGCTGACTCAGCCTTACTACCAACTTCTTTATGTTCTGACTCTTCCTTACACCTATGCCGTACCGAAAGAAGTGGTTGAGAAATACGGAAGCGAATTTTTAAATCATCCCGTGGGCACTGGTCCATTTATGTTTGATTCTTGGGTACGTAATTCTAAAATCGTCTTGAAGAAATTTCCAGGGTATCATCAAGACACTTATCCTTCAGACGGTTCCCCTGGCGATAAAGAAGCTGGCCTTCTCGAAGATGCAGGTAAACAACTTCCATTTGCTGATAAGATTGTATTTGTCGAAATGCCTGAAGATGCTCCTCGCTGGCAGAATTTCATGAAAGGTAATTTTGATTTCGGTGAACTTCCTGCCGACAATTACGATGCCATGATCTTAGATAAAAAGGTCAGACCTGAAAATGCCGCTAAAGGTATGAAACTCACAATTACTTCTGGAGACGATTACACTTATGTCTCTATCAATATGAAAGATCCCATCTTAGGAAAAAATAAGGATTTGAGACGGGCAATGAGCCTAGCTCATGATTCAATGGGTGTTGCGACGAAATTTCAAAATGGCCATGCTATTCCTGCTCAAGGGCCAATTCCACCAGATGTGCCGGGTTACGAAGCGAGCTTTGTGAATCCAAATCAAAAATTCGATATTGAACAAGCAAAAAAACTTTTAGCTAAAGCAGGATATCCTGGTGGGAAAGGCTTACCGGAGCTCACTTTCGAATCTATTTCGGATTCAAAAAACCGCCAACAAGCAGAATTCTTTCAACAGAATATGGCCGCTATCGGAATTAAAGTTGTGATCAGCTCCAATACATGGCCTCAATTTCAAGATAAAATTAAAAATATGAAAGCTCAAATATTTGGAATCTCTTGGACGGCAGATTATCCTGATGGACAAGATTTCTTACAGCTCTTCTATTCAAAAAATATCAGCCCCGGACCAAACGATTCAAATTTCTCAAACCCTGAATTTGATAAGCTTTACGAAAAGTCTCTACTCTTGCCGCCAGGAAATGAACGCGATCAACTCTATCATAAAATGCGTGATATTATAGTTGAGGAGGTTCCGCAAATTCTTGAGCTTCATAGACAATACTACATCATCCGGCACGGCTGGCTCGATAACTTTAAGTTTTCGTATATGATTCTAGATTTTCCGAAGTACATGAAAGTGGATCCAAAAAAGAGAGCTGAATTAAAAGCGAAGCTCTAACGGGGTATGTATCTTAGTCTATAGTTTGCGCCGAACAATTTATATGATTCCGATTTTGTTCGGAATTACGCTCCTGACGTTCTGCTTGTTTAACGTCTTTGGTGGCGACCCTGCACTCAGGTTTGCTGGTCGTCACGCGACTCCCGAAGTCATTGAGACTTTACGTGCAGAGCTTGGACTCAATCGTAGTCTCCCAGAACAATATCTTTTTTTCGTAAAGCAAATTGTGACTTTTGACTACGGTCGAAGTTGGGCAACTAAACAAACAATTGCAACTATGATTAATGACGGCGTCAGCGCTTCTTTGTGCCTCACTATACCGGTTGAGATTTTTTCGATTCTTTTTTGTATCGGCCTTGCACTGATCGCAGTCTTTTATCGAGCGCGGCTTTTTGATAAAATCACAATGATTGTTTGTTTGGGTCTTTTAAGTATCAGCTCTTTAGTTTACATCATTGTGATGCAATATGGCCTCGCATATAAATTTGGAATGTTCCCGATTTCAGGCTGGGATCCAAGTTGGATTGGCAGATGGCAATACCTGATGCTCCCTTGCCTGATTCTTTTTATTTTAAATTTAGGACCAAGTATTCTCATTTACCGAAGTGTGATCGCTGACGAACTTTTTCAGGATTACGTGAGAACTGCACGCGCAAAGGGTTTAAGCCAATATACGGTTTTTACTAAGCACATTCTAAAAAATGCGATGATTCCGATAATCACAGTGATCGTCATTGAACTTCCATTTGTCATTACCGGAACATTTTTGGTCGAACACTTTTTTAGTATCCCCGGCTTAGGTGGACTTTTAATTAAAGCCTTTCAGGATTCAGACTTTCCGGTTATCAAAGCAATGACTGTGATTGTTTCAATTATGTATATGTTTTTAAATTTGGTTGCAGACGTTCTCTATGCGACGGTTGATCCGCGCATTAAGTTGAGTTGACAATGATAACAGAGATATCCACACCAGCTTCTGCGATCGCGCCTCCAGTTTCGAAGCCAAGTTCGCAACGCAATTCTTTGTGGTGGGATGCTTATCGAAGACTTCGCCGTGATAAAGTTGCCGTCGTGAGTTTCTGGGTCATCATTATCTATTGCATTTTAGCGCTCGCAGCCAAGCTTGGTTTGATTTTTCCGAACTACGCTTTGCCTAATCAGGGAATCCCATATGGAGGTGAAAGCTGGGCACATCCCTTTGGATTTGATTTATTTGGTCGAGATATTCTCGCGAGGGCCGTACACGGAATCGCAACTGCCATGAGCGTGGGAGTAGTCTCAAGCGGGATCTCCTTGATTATTGGAATGACCCTCGGAGCCCTCGCCGGGTACTTTGGTGGCACCACAGATGCACTCATTGTTTGGCTGTACACAACT
The DNA here is from genome assembly GCA_043739525.1 of Bdellovibrionales bacterium. Taxonomy (GTDB): domain Bacteria; phylum Bdellovibrionota; class Bdellovibrionia; order Bdellovibrionales; family JAMPXM01; genus JAYTQQ01. Next base: position 220 of record JAYUEB010000100.1, on the reverse strand, counting down.
GTCGACTCAGTACCTTATATTTTGTTGATTCCATCACTCTCGTTCGTTATGGGGCGTGGCCTTACGACGGTCTTCATTGCCGTGGGGTTAACCTCTTGGGTCACTTTATGCCGCCTTGTTCGCGCCGAATTTATGAAAAATAAAGAGAAAGAGTATGTCGTTGCCGCCAACGCTCTAGGTGCAAGCCATGCTCGACGTATCTTCGGGCACATTTTTCCAA
>JAYUEB010000099.1:0-7315 GCA_043739525.1 Bdellovibrionales bacterium | reverse complement strand
AACCCCAAGGATCGTAAGAAATCCATGTCCAGCCAATGCTGTCATCCCATGACCAGTAACCATTGCGGTAAGGTTCCCACTGTTCTTCGCTATCAGTTGTATAGGTATAAGGAGTGAAGTAGCGAACGCCTTCCACTGTGACCCAACGACCTTGGCCTTCGAGCGCACGATCATCATCATAATTAGGATATGGATAATCTGTTGCTGCAGAGATGATAACAGGAGGAGGAGCATTCACCTGATAGTCAACGTTATGTAGTGTGATAACATCGTAGAGAGCTTGTCCGCTTCCATCGACGTCGATGTTTTGATTACTGTAAACAGTGATTTGAACATCTTGAGGCATGTCAGTTGGAGCGTAAAAAGAAACTCCGTAGTCATTTACTTGAAAATTTGTATTTGCTTCGCAAGTATTTGCGTCGTCAGCATAACAAGTATCAGTTGAGGAATCAGAAGCTTGCCAAACAAATTGCTCGAGGTCGCGACCTTCGGCTCCAAAATTTGCAGAAGCATCGTAGACATCGGCAGATAGATTGATGACGTCACCTTGATGGACGTTGATCACGTCCGAATGGTTGATGTCATAAATTCCATTCACCGAAGAAATTTTGAGTAAATTAGAAGCTGTTTGGTCGGCTTGCGATTGGTTCAGCAACATTGTACTCGCGAAAGCGATTGCAACGAGCACTATGCTCTGCCTTCGCCATAATTTCTTTTTCGTAACTTTCATTTTTTCCCCTTTTGTTAAAAAAATAACTTTGCAAGTGAGTTGTATAGCAAGTGGTGTACCACAAAATGAGAGTCATAATGACCTCGAAGGAAAAAACTTAATACAAAAAATCAGCCGCGCAGAGTCATGACAACTTTCTCAATTTCCCATTGGGAAATTGCAATTTCTGAAAATTTATTTGCGATTCAATTGTGTAGAACATCGCCCGAAAACTGAGCATGAAATTGATTTGCAAAACATTATCTTATGATAAATGAAATCGTTCGGTGCCAATTGGCACCTCGGTGTTGATAAATCTTTTAAGTTAGTGAAAGCTAAATAAAACAAAAGGGAGAAGTTGTGACTGACAACCAAAGAATCTTTGACGAAGTTGTTCGTTCAAGACGAAGTGTTCGAGTTTTCACTGGCGAAAAGATTTCAGCCGACATCATCGAGAAGGCTTTGGAGCATGCGACACTTGCTCCGAACTCTTCGAATCTTCAACCTTGGGAATTTTACTGGGTAAAAGATGAGGCAAAAAAAGTGGAACTTAGGAAAATTTGCCTCTCACAAGCCGGTGCACAAACGGCTTCAGAGCTCATCGTCTGTGTTGCGAGAACGAAGACATGGAAGAAAGTCTGCGCTTACCAACTTGATCAATTGAAAGCTGCAAGTCTTGCAGGGACCGCCGTACCAGAAATGGCATTTCAGTATTACCGAAAGTTAGTTCCTCTGGCATATGACAATGGTTTTTTAAATTTAAAAGGTTTAGTTAAAAAGCTTTTGTTTTTCGCTGTGGGATTGAAAAAGCCGATGGTGCGAGGACCGAGCTCAGAAACAGATATGCAGATTTGGGCTGTAAAGTCGACAGCACTTGCTTGCGAAAATTTGATGTTGTCCGTTCAGGCGGCGGGCTACAACTCACTTCCGATGGAGGGTTTTGATGCGGCTCGAATGCACCGTTTGCTCGGATTGGCTTCAGATGCGATCACTGTGATGGTGATTGCAATCGGAAAAGAAAAAGCGGGCTCACCTAGTGTGCCGCGGATTCGAATGGATCAAAAAGAGTTTGTGAAGATAGTTTGAGAGGTCTGGCACTCTCAACTCTCAATGCCCCGAACCTTTAAGTGCCGCACTAATTTTTTCAACACTTGATTTAGCATCACCAAAAACAAGTGAGCAATTATCATAATAGAAAAGTGAATTGTCTACGCCAGCATAGCCTGGTTTCATAGATCGTTTACTCACAAAAACTTGTTTTGCTTTATAACAATCTAAAATTGGCATTCCATAAAGCGGACTAGTCTTATTATTTTTAGCATCTGGATTCACGATATCATTCGCGCCGATCACAAACGCAACATCGCATTGTGCAAACTCACTATTGATTTCATCGAGTTCAAATACGAGATCATATGGAATATCAGCTTCAGCAAGTAAGACGTTCATATGTCCAGGCATGCGACCTGCTACGGGATGAATTGCAAATTTAACGCTGACACCTTTTTCGGTAAGTACTTCGGTTAATTCTTTGATGGAGTGTTGCGCTTGAGCAACGGCCATTCCGTAACCAGGCACAAAAATAACCGAGCTCGCGTTCTCCAGCATGAAGGCAACATCCTCGAACGCAGAAGATTTTGCAGTTTTGGTTGCACCACCTTCGGCGGCTACTTGTGCTTCGCCCCCGAATCCTCCGAGTACAACGCTGATAATTGAGCGATTCATGGCTTTACACATTATATAAGAGAGAATGGCGCCGCTTGAGCCGACAAGCGCGCCTGTCGCAATCAGAAGTTGGTTGTTCAAAGTAAAACCAGTTGCGGAGGCCGCCCAGCCCGAATAGGAGTTGAGCATTGAAACCACAACCGGCATGTCGGCTCCACCAATGGGAAGAACAAGCAAAACACCTAAGACCGCCGCGATACTACTGAGAGCAATAAAGCTCATATGATCATGAGTGAGTGCAAAGTAAATGCAAAAGGCGAGCGCCGCAGCCCCTAAAAGTAAGTTGAGAATATGTTGTCCTTTAAAGATCAGTGGGCTTGCGCCAAACGAACCTTTCAATTTTCCAAAGGCAACAATCGAACCTGTAAAAGTAATCGCACCAATGACGCTACCTAAGCTAATTTCAATCATAGAAATAATGGACTCATGATCTGGATGAGCAAGATAGGTTCCATATGCGACGGCAACAGCAGCGAGGCCGACAAAGCTGTGTAAGACCGCAACGAGTTCTGGCATCGAAGTCATTTGAACTCGGAGAGCAAGCGTTGTGCCGATTCCGCCTCCAACGATGAAGCCGGCGATGATCCACGTGTAATTTTTAACTTCGGGATGCAAGACGGTCGCAAACACCGCGATAGCCATGCCAATCATGGCGAAAAGATTTCCGCGCATGGCAGTTTTAGGTGACGAAAGACCCTTAAGGCCAAAAATAAAGAGGATAGTCGCAACTAAATAGGTAAGTGAAAAAAGATCTTGTTGCATGATTATTTCTTCTTCTTAAACATTGAGAGCATTCGGTTAGTGACAACGAATCCTCCAAAGATGTTGATCGTTGCAAGCACCACCGCTAAAAAGCCGACAATTTCTAGAATTCCGATTGAGTTGGAGCCTGAACCTGCAACGAAGATAGAGCCTACGACGACGATCGCGCTAATCGCGTTTGTCACAGCCATCAGCGGCGTATGAAGAGCTGGAGTGACACCCCAAATGACATGATATCCGACAAAACAAGAGAGTACGAAAACATAGAGGCCGATCATTCCGTCTGACATAGTTTCTTCCTTTTACTTTTTAGGGGCGAATCGAACTTGCCCCTCATAAGTCACGAGAGTTGCCGCAATAATATCGTCGTCAAAATTAATGTTCCATGCGAGTGAGGTTTCTTTTTTCTGTACGAATAAATCGATCAATGACAAAACGTTTGAGCCAAAAAAGTGACTCGAATCGCATGGTGAGAGACTTGCAAGATTCTTAAGTCCCACAATTTTTACTCCATTTTTTTCAACGATTTTACCTGGCTCAGTACCTTCACAGTTTCCGCCAGTTGGTGCGGCCATGTCGACGATCACAGATCCTGGACGCATTCCTTTCACTGCTTCAGCGGTCACTAAGATTGGAGCTCGTCTTCCAGGAATATTTGCAGTCGTGATGACAACGTCATATTTTTTGAGGCGTTCGGTGAGTTCAGCTTGTTGTCTGGTTTTGGCTTCTGCAGAAAGTTCCTTTGCGTAGCCGCCGGCGCCGGTGCCGCTTTCGCCTACGTTGATTTCAACAAACTTAGCACCTAAGGAGAGAATTTGTTCTTTTACTTCAGGTCGAATATCAAAAGCTTCAACAGCCGCACCGAGGCGGCGCGCGGTTGCAATGGCTTGGAGTCCGGCAACACCCACGCCTAGTACAATGAGTTTAGCTGGTCTCGCCATTCCGGCAGACGTCATCATCATCGGAAAAAATCGCGGATAGTGAGTGACGGCTTCAAGAACGGCTCTATAGCCAGCAATGTTTGCTTGAGAAGAAAGGATATCCATTGATTGGGCGCGAGAAGTACGAGGAACAAGTTCCATTGCGATTGCATTGACCTTCGCATTTGCAAATTTTGAAAGATCCGCAGTGAAGGGCTCAAGCATTCCGATTAAAAATGAGTTTGGTTTTAATTTCGAAATTTCTTCAGACGTGGGCGCATTTACTTTAATGACAATGTCGGACCGCAAAACTTGATCTCGATCCACAATTTCGGCGCCTAGCTTGGCATATTCAGAATCCGGGAAAAAAGATTTTGCACCAGCACCCTTTTCAACGAAAATCTGAAAACCTTTTTGCTTGAATTTTTTAACGGTTTCAGGAGAAACCGAAACTCTCGTTTCTCCATCTGTCAATTCGGTTGGAATTCCAATTTGCATATTTCACTTTCTCTTTAGAGATCTAACCAAAGGTCCCAAAGAGCATTGATGAAATCAAGCTTTAAATCCCTCGATCTCAAGCAATTTCGCTTTAACCGAAATACCCCCGGCATAGCCGGTGAGATTGCCGTTCGAACCGACAATGCGATGGCAGGGAACGATGATTGAAATAGGATTACGAGCATTCGCAGCACCCACTGCACGAATAGCCTTCGCGTTGTGCAAGATTTTCGCCTGCTTCTGGTAGCTACTTATTTCGCCGTGCGGAATTTTTCGAAGGGCATTCCATGCGGATACCTGAAACTCAGTCCCACTTAAGCGAATTGGAATCTGAAAGGTCTTCAGTTTTCGTTTAAAATACTTTTCGAATTGTGAAATGCTTGTGCGAATGATGGCGTTAGACTTCAGTTGCGGCGCTGTGATTTTCAATTGCTTCAAAACCCGTAAGTTATTTTGTTTGAATGTCACCGCGATGAGTGACTCTTGATCTGCGTATATAAAGAGATCACCAATCGGGCTCTTCCATTTTTGAAAAAAGATCGTTTCCATAGTCTTAACTCCTTTCTGAGTATGTCTTAAACCGAGATGCAAAGGGCGCCATATTGCGGAGGGGAATTAAAGCCTTAGTCATGGTTTTCACAGGGTATTTTTCGGACGACCTTTACAATTTTAAATTCATTCTCATCTTAATGAAAGCTTAGGAGAATATTTATGATTCAAGTTAGAAAAAGCCAAGATCGAGGACATGCTAATCACGGTTGGTTAAAGGCCAAACATTCGTTTTCATTTGCAGATTATTACGATCCAAAAAATATGGGTTTTAGCGTTTTGCGTGTGATCAACGAAGATCGTATTTCGGGCGGTAATGGGTTCGGGACCCATCCTCATCGTGATATGGAGATTATTACTTATATCATTAGCGGTGCACTCGAGCACAAAGATTCAATGGGTAATTCAGCGGTCATTAAACCGGGTGAAGTTCAAACAATGTCCGCCGGTACCGGAGTGAGACATTCGGAACGCAATAATTTAGAAGATCAAGAAACCCATTTGTTACAGATTTGGTTGCTTCCGAAAGAAATGAACATCAAACCGACATATGGACAAAAGTCTTTTGAAAAAGAGATGGCAGTTAAAGACTTGGTGCTGGTGGCTTCTTCAGATGGTCGAAACTCTTCTATCGGCATTAATCAGGATGTTGATCTCTATGCATCTCAGCTTAAGCAAAATCACAAGCTTGAATTTGGACTGAAACCTGGCCGCAATGCTTGGCTTCAGCTGATCTCAGGTGAGTTGAAGTTCAACTCAGAGAAGTTAAAAGAAGGTGACGGAGTTTCAGTCACTGATGAGTCTCTTCTCAAAATTGAAGCGACAAGTGATTCGCACTTTTTATTATTCGATCTTCCCTAAAAGAAATTCAATGCGGGCAGCGGTCAGCTGTCTGCAGCCTGCCAGTACCAGTTGCCGATATCAGGTATCAGCGTGCCAGCCCCTGGACCCTGATCGCCTGATATTCTCATCCTCTTCGTAGGTCCTGTTTAGTCTTTGAAAGTGTCTACCGATGAGACTCTAGAAGTAATCGGGAGGCACGGATGCATCTTCAAGGTAATCTACAAAAAGTTTTTGATGCGCTCTACAATATGGGTGTTATTGATCCTGTCTTGAAAAAAGATTGGTGCCAAGCATTTGATGAAATTCCAACTCATCGTATCCGCCTTGATCAGGCAGTACTTGTTGTTAACAACTACCAGCATGATCCCGAAAAAATGGTTTACGAACTCGCTAAATTTGAAGAAAAAATTTTAGAATTTTTGGCAATTGAAGTGGCCAGAGAGTTTGCAGAATTTCAAACTCGTACTTCACTCCAATGATAGGAAGCATATGAAAATTTTCTTACTTAAATTTATGATCTTTGCTGTTGTGCTGACACAAGCAAAGCTCGCTTATGCAGAGTGGACAGTGGATCTGTCTCGTAGACAAAAAGCTGTGCAAGCAAAAGATATGCAAGATACGAGAAGACCTGCATCTGCAGCACCTGAAGAAAAAGGTTTCATGGATACGATTTTTCAACCAGGAGAGCCTATTCAAGAAATCGTCGTTCTCAATACTGAAAAAGGTTTTGTGCCAAATACGGTGCGAGTTCGCCAAGGTAGCAAATATAAACTTCATGTCGTCAATGTGAATGATCGTGAAAAAAATGTGAGTTTTGTCCTGGATAGTTTTGGTGAGCATCACGCGACTTATTACGGAAAAATTAAAAGTTTTTACATTGAACCTAAAAAAGAAGGCGTTTACTCGTTTGAGTGCCCTGAAACCTCAAATGCGGGTCGCTTAATCGTGTTCGCAAATCCAGGTGCCCAAAATATTCGAGTACCGGCTTCAGCTTCAACTCAAGAGGATGCAAAATGAGCGACAAAAGTAAAATGCAGGTTTTTCAGGATACGGTTCGCCAGAACTTGCGTCCTGTATTGCATTTACTTGAAGATCCAACAGTTACCGAAATCCTCATCAATGGCTTTGATCAAATTTTTGTTGAAAGAAAAGGTAAGCTAGAAAAGACCACGGCGCAGTTTCCGAGTGCAGATGAGCTCTTGGTTGCACTCAATTCGATAGCACAAACGGTGGAGCGTCGAATTGGTCCTGACGAGCCGCGCCTGGATGCACGTTTGCCTGACAAATCTCGTATTCACGCGGTGATTCC
>JAYUEB010000098.1:0-7317 GCA_043739525.1 Bdellovibrionales bacterium | reverse complement strand
GCCTTCGGGATCAGAGAAGCCTAAAGTTTCTATCATGGTCACCCACCTTAATAATACCGGGTTTCTGATTTCTCTGCGCCACAGATTCCTATTTTTTTTTCTCTTCTCCCGAGGAGAAAACTCCATTTTCTCATTTATCCTATTACCAGATTCAGTTGCCCGTCGCAGATATCCGTTATCAGCTTTCGGTGTGCCCGCACCAGTTCTCAGGGTCTGGCAAACTGCAATCTGATAACGGCTACAGTAACTGGCAGACAGCCAACCGCTTCTGCTGCCCGAAGACTTCCCCTCCCCCAACTTTTGCCTAGATCTCCTCCAACTAGTTCACTAGCTCACAAGTATTTGAGAAGATATTGTGTGAAGTTTTTCTCATAATGAAACACTTTACAAAATCGATAATTGTTTAAGCTGTTTTGTGGCACCTGTGTTGCACATTTAGACAGTAACGGAGGGCAAGTCCAAATGAAGCCACTAAGATTGTTTACAGTTTTGACGCTTGCGAGTTTGATGATTTACACTGTCCAAAGTTTTGCACAGGTGCTTCAGGCTGAGCCTGAGTCGTCAAAGCAACCGGCACTTACCAAAACTAAAACACTTACGTGTGGAGCTAAATTGAAGGTAGAACTGCTAGGAGCTGGTCTACCTACAACTGTGAATTTATCTAATATAGATGAAACAACAGGGACCCTCCGTGATTCAGATCCAGGATTTGCCGCAGCCACGGCCGTGTACTCAACGAATCCCCAAGCAAAAAAAGCACTCGACAACTGGGGCAATTGTATGTCGGGAACAACTCCCCCCGCAAACCCCGATGCAAATCCAAAGTGTGACAACGCAGAACGAGAAATTGATAAGTACGCCGAGCACCTCGCATCCGATTGTAAGGGCGCTTACAAAGCTTCAGACGACGACGATGCCGCGAGCGATGCTGGAGCTCCAACACAATCGAGTTCGAAACTCAATGTCTCGGACTATGGTGTTTGTCTTCAAGATGCAAAAACCTGTGATCCTGCGGGTGACAATGATTCTGCCGAAACTTGCGCTGAAAAATCGCTGGATGATATCGCAAAAGAAGGTGGAAATGTGACCGCAAAACTTCAAACCTTTTGCCAAGCCCGCTACCCTAAACAATGCGGTCCCATGGATAAGGTCGATTTGAGAGCAACAGCTAAAGACGCCGACAGCGCATTGACCACTGATTTGGGTTCAATCAAAACACAAATTGAGGCCAATAAAGCCGATCTACAAGCTGCCAACGATCAGGTGACAAAAATCAATAAAGCCTTAACTGATTTGCCAGATCAACTTCAAAAAGATCTTACCAGCATGCAAAAAAGGTTTGAAGCACAGCTCACGGCCGAAGGTAAGGCAATTGATGCGACTCTTGATATGTACATTAAGAAAATTCAAGACGATCAAATTGCGATTAAAGCTGCAGCTGCTGCAACGTCAAGCGCAGACTCAATTAAATTCGATGCACAAAATAAATTTGTAAACGCTTGTAAGGCTGAAGCAAAAAAAGAGGCAGACAAAAAATATCCGACGGGCGGAATGAATTATGGTAACGCGAATTCACTCGTCACCCAAAAATCTAATTGGGCCGGATATTATAGCCAAATTTTAAATTTTTTATATGGCGACGGCACCACTTGTGATGGGGGCGCTTGGGCAAGTTCAAAACTCGCGCTTGAAAAGGCGCAGCTCGCTGAGGTGACGGCAAATGCTCAGCTCTTACAAGATCAAGGCAATATGAAAACGGCGATGGCTCAAAACGATATCAAAAAGGGCGACGCCAATATGAAAGACACTCAAGACGAAAAAGACGCCGTCAACCAGCGTCTGAAAGATCAACAGAAAGCCATTGATCTGCTGAACCAAGACAAAAGAACTCAGCTAGAAAAGATCGACAAGCTCAATGCTAAGCAACGAGAGCTCGACAACAAACTCACTGCGGGTGCTCAAAAAAGACAATGTATTCAGACGATCCGTCAGTGCGCAAACGTTCCGGGTATTCCAAGCGGAAGTAGCACCAAAGACGTTGCGGATCTCGCTGACGCTCCCAGAGCTCTGAATAGCCTTATTGGCGCCTGTCAGGCAGCAGCTAAATCTTGCAATGTTGAAGATAAGGATAAGCCGCTGGAAGAGCAGAAAAAATTGAGCCTCGCTGAATTCAACAAATGGTTGGCAATCAAAGAGGGCTCGACACCCGTTACAAAACTTCCAGGGGATCTTCCATATGATTATACAAGCAGGTCCGGTGTCTGCGCCGACGCACTAGCCGCAAAACTTGAGCAGGACGGACCCTTGCGCAGGAAAAAATCGCGTGGCTCGGGCACGGCTGATAAAAAACACTAAATTAAACCATCTCTGACGCAGCCCTATGACTAGGGCTGTAAGTCTCTCAAAAGCTCTGTTCGCTTGAATATTTTGGTCATCCAAAGTATTATTATTTGTTTCATTTAAGCAAATAAACCTAAGCGAGTTATCAGACGTGAAAATAAAATATATTGTCATCCTAGCTTTTGCAGTTATTTTTCTGGGCGTGGGCGGCGGAGCCCTGTTATTTCTTTCCGCCTCTGCCAATCTTCCACAAATTATGAAGGTCGAAGATTACAAACCACTACTGGTTTCAGACGTCTTTGCTCGGGGTGGAGAAAAAATTGGAGAATTCTCAAGAGAGAACCGGATCCTTGTTCCCTTTGATAAAATTCCGAAACTTTTGGTGAATTCATTTTTAGCAGCTGAAGACGATACTTTCTACGAACACGGCGGACTAAACTATCTTGCGATTTTGCGTGCGTCGCTTGCGAATTTGCGCGCCGGAAGAACCAAGCAAGGAGCTTCAACGATCACTCAACAAGTTGCGAAGTCTTTACTGCTGACACCTGAAAGAACTCTCTCTCGAAAAATTAAAGAAGCTCTGCTCTCTTACAAGATGGAAGAAAACTTATCGAAGCAAAACATTTTGTATCTTTACTTGAATCAAATTTATTTTGGTGAGGGTTCATATGGTGTTGCCGCTGCTGCTCAAACTTATTTCAGAAAAAGCATAGATGATTTAACGATTGCCGAAATGGCGATGCTTGCAGGACTTCCACAGTCTCCGGAGAGATATGCTCCATCACGACATCCTCAACAAGCAAAAGATCGGCAGCGCTATGTTTTAAATCGCATGCAGATTGTTGGCTTCATATCAAAAGAACAAGAGCAAAAAGCCTTGGTCGAACCTATTCAAGTTTATCTCGGCAAAGAATATAAGAGTGTTGCTCCCTTTTATGTTGAGACGCTCAGACAAATGTTGATTCCCGAAATCGGCGAAGACCGTATGCTCAATGAAGGTGTTAAAATTTATACCGGCTTGGATTATGCCCTTCAGCAAGAGGCAAACAACCAAGTGCACGAAGGTTTACGTAGCGTTGATAAGCGCCAGGGTTATCGTGGCGTCACAAAACATTTAAATTCAAATGATGAGATGAATGAGTTTTTACTTTCGAGCCGCAAAAATTTGGTTCGTGAGTTTGCTCCCGTTCGAGTGATTGAGGCCAGCGGTAATTCTCCAAAGGATTTACCTATCACGGTTTTTCACAAGAAGGACGCGGCGGGAAATACGGTCAGCAATATTCCTCCATACGTAACCAAGGGCCAAATTCTTGATGCCGTTGTAACTCGAATCGACGATAAGCTCGGACTCACGGAAGTACGTTTCGGAGATGGACAAGCACTCATTGATGTTTCTGATATTTCTTGGGCGAGAAAGCCAGATCCAACTGTCACGAGCGATGCATCGCCAAAAATTGGAAAGCCTTCGCAGATTTTTAAAGAGGGCGACGTCATTGAAATTCGCGTGACCGGAGATCGCTTTTCTTCTCCGCGACTCGTTCGCGAATTGACTCCTGCTAAATCGAAACCAACACCAGAAGGCTTAAAGCTGATTCGCAGTACTTGGGAATACGCTCAGGCCAGCCTTGAACAAGAGCCTCAAGTAGAAGCATCACTTCTGTCTTTTGATCAGGCGACTCAAGAAGTAACCGCAATGGTTGGCGGAAGTGACTTTAAGACTTCGAAATACAATCGTGCTCTGCAAGCGAAACGACAAACTGGCTCATCATTCAAAGCTTTGGTTTACACTTCGGCTTTAGACAAAGGCTGGACGGCTGCAAGCCCCGTTGCCGATACACCCGTGGTCTTTGAAGAAAAAGATGAGTCGGCTCAAGAAGGTCAAGACGACATCAAAAAATATAAACCACACAATTACGAAAATAAATTTCTTGGCGAAATGCTTTTTAGAAATGCTTTAATTCGCTCTCTCAATATCCCGACAGTAAAAATTTTGACCGATGTTGGCATTGACTGGGCCACCCAATACGCGCGACGCCTCGGAATCTTTTCTCCCTTAGCAAATGATATCACAATGGGCCTTGGTTCAAGCGGAATCACACTTTACGAAATGACGAAGGCCTTCGCCCAACTTGGAAGACTCGGCAAACGTATTCACCCCTTGGTGATTCAAAAGGTTGTTGATCACTCAGGAAAAGTCATTCTTGAGAAATTGACTCTCGATAAAAAGTTTGAAAAAGAGATCGAACCTATCGAAAAAGCCTTTGAAGATAAGCGCAAAGAATATCTGGCCGAAAAATCAAACCCTCAAGTAAAGGCAGCCGCGCCTTCAGCATCACCGGCTGGTGGCGGCGACCAACAATTAACAAACGCTGATTTGCCCGTTTCAAAATTTAAGACTCCGCATTTATTTTTTGAAGATCCTGAACAACTTATTTCTCCAGAAACCGCTTATCTCATTACCAGTATTTTAAGAGGCGTGATCTCAGATGAGGGCGGAACCGCTGCCCGTGCCCGTTCTCTCAATCGTCCAGCAGCAGGCAAGACCGGTACAACAAATGGATTTTTCGATACTTGGTTCATAGGCTTTACTCCGCAGATCGCGACAGGCGTTTGGGTAGGCTATGATCAAGAAAAGACTCTTGGTGCAGGCGAAGCGGGTGCAAAAACGGCCTTGCCTATATGGCTTGAGTTCATGAAGTCTGCACACAAAAGTTTACCCGTTCTTGATTTTCCAAAACCAGAAAATATTGTGTTTGCAAACATCGACAACCAAACCGGAAAACTCGCGTCTTCGACTTCGACTAAAATTGTTCATCAAGCATTTCTTCGTGGCACCGAGCCTAAAACGCTCAACGATTCTTCGAATTCAAAATCAGACGCAGATTTGATTAAAGAGGATCTATCGGAATGAATAAGACCCCGGCTCGCAAGTCGATTCAAATTTGGGGAATCAAACAGAACAACCTCAAAAATATCGACGTTGAAATTCCTCTCGGATCTTTTACCGTCATTTGTGGCCCAAGCGGCTCTGGTAAAAGTTCGCTTGCGTTTGAAACTTTGTACGCTGAAGGTCAGCGTCGCTACATCGAATCGCTCAACAACTATGCCCGACAGTTTTTAGGTAAAGCACCTAAGCCTGATATCGAAGGAATTAATAATATTCCTCCTGCGATAGCCATAGAACAAAAAAACTCTGTTAAAACATCTCGTTCAAGCGTGGGTACTACGACCGAAGTTATTGATTACCTACGTCTCTTGTACGAAAAAATTGGCCGCGCTTTTTGCCCGACTTACGGTTTTGGGATTGAAAAAGATAGCGTCACTGAGGCAACAAAAAAAGCTCTTGTCACTTTCATTGATCAGCGTGGCTACGTACTTTCGCCAGTTTATTCTGCGGGTCGAACCATTGCGGCAGCGACTCTACACAAAATGATTTTGCAAGAAGGCTTTACTCGCATTTATATTCCAATTTCAAAATCGATTGAAGCTTTGAAGATTTCAAAGAAAAAAACAAAATCGGCAAAAAAGGCTGGCGTCCCTCAAAAAACGGCGTTGCTCACAAGCTCCACTCCGAATTGCCAAGATCCAAATCAAGTCTATCCGATGGGACAAATTTTAGAAGTAACGCCTAAGTCAGCAAAAGATATTCCTTCTGGAGATTTTTACGTCGTTGTCGATCGTATGCAGTTCACAAAGAATGAAGAAGGTCGTCTAGCCGACTCTCTCGGGGTCGCCTATCGAACAACTTTAAAATTTAATCCGCACATCACGAGCGGCCGCGCGACTGTTCTCACGACAGATGGAAAGCTTGCAAATTATTCTGAGGAAAACTCATGTTCGGTCTGCGGCTTCAATTTTCCGGCAATCACATCGAGCTTGTTTAGCTTTAACAATCCAATTGGCGCTTGCTCAACTTGCAATGGCTTTGGAAATATTTTGGCGTTGGATGAACACAAAATTGTTCCCAACGATACTTACACAATTGCTGAAGGCGCCTTACATCCTTTCACTATGCCCTCGGCTGCCAGCGATCGACGTGTTTTAAATGCTTTTTGTAAAAAGAACGGCATTGATCTACATACCCCGTGGAGAGATTTACCTAAGGCTGAACGCGACTGGATTTGGAAAGGTGACGACAAGTTTTTCGGTGTCGTTGGTCTTTTTGAATATCTTGAGACTAAAAAATATAAAATGCATGTTCGCGTTTTTCTTTCTCGTTATAAAAGTCCTTTTACATGTACTAAATGTAAAGGAACTCGCCTGCGAGTTGAAAGCGAATACATCAAGGTTGCGAGCAAATCTATTTCTGAACTCTCAGCTCTTACAATTGGTGAACTTTATCAATTTTTAGACAAGCTGGTTTTGACTCCTATGCAAAAAGATATGGCTGGAGATATTCTTACTCAACTTGTTTCACGCCTGAGATTCTTAACTGAAGTCGGCTGTGAGTACTTAACCATTGATCGCGCAACTCGCACTCTCAGTGGCGGAGAATTTCAACGCCTCTCTTTAGCTAAGCAACTTGGCATGGGCTTATCTCAAACTTTGTATGTTCTTGATGAGCCAACCGTTGGGCTTCATCCTCGGGACAATAATCGTCTGATCGGCATTTTGAAAAAACTCAATCAGATCGGCAATACACTCGTCATCGTCGAACACGATCACGACGTCATTGCAAACTCTACCCATATTATCGAACTTGGACCAGGCTCGGGTCATCTTGGCGGAGAAATTACTTACGCTGGTAGCACCGAAGATTTTTATACAGCACCGAAGTCTATTACAGCCCCGTTTTTAAAGCGCAATCGTAAACTGACAGCCGAGCGCACTCCACGCCCAGTTGATATTGAATCTTATAAATATGTTTTTGAGATCTCTGGTTGCACTGGCAACAACCTCAAAAATATACATGCCCGTATTCCGCTGAATCGTCTCGTAACTGTCACCGGCGTTTCGGGCTCTGGTAAATCGACACTC
>JAYUEB010000097.1:0-2427 GCA_043739525.1 Bdellovibrionales bacterium | reverse complement strand
TATCGACATGTTCGCCAGTTTCTTTGTCGATCCACCTTTCATAGATGCCTGCGACCGACATGATTGACTTGTCTGTATTATGAATTGCCATTGGAGTCTTTTTAGTTCCTTCTTTTGCCCATTCAATGAAGCCTGATAATGGAATGATGCATCTTCTTTTTTCAAAGGCCGACTTATAGCTACGTTTTGTTTCAATGTCTTCGAGTCTCGCGTTTATCAAACTATACTTTGAAACGGATTTAACATCTTTGGCCCACGCCGGAATAAGTCCCCATCTGAGAAGTTCGAATTTCTTATCGCCATTATCAATTAAAAGGGCTGGAGAGAGTTGAGTAGGCGCCATGTTGTAGTTAGGCCTTCTATCCTCGAAGATGTTACCAAGAGGCTTATTATTGAGATAGCGCATCTCAAGTTCTTCATCTGTATAAGTTTGATAAGCCCTGCCGCACATTTCTAGACCTCATCCGTTAAAATAGTTCTAGAAAACTAATTACAAGGTAAATATTGTCTGGTCTATCGGTATAAAGCGCGCCTGAGAAGAAATCATAAATAGGCAGGGAATGGCGCTATCAAATATTGAGCTTTCCACTGCGAAGGCACTATTGGCCGAATCGGGAATGAAAGATATGAGGCCTTGGGGAACTTGGTTGGTTTAAGACGATACCGATAGTTTGTCATTCCGACGAACAACATTGAAACACTCGTTTAGGAATGCCCAGAGTTTAATGTTATAATGGGCTCTCTTTTGAAGTTTGATTTCGTTTCCAATTTCAAAAAGAATTTGCCATTGTTTGAAGAGTACCGAATAAGCTTCTGACAATTTTGTTTGACGATCCCAAATATGTGTCGCTTCAGATCCCGCCCCATTCACCTCGACAATTTGAAACTCTAATCCTTGCGTTAGGAAATGTTCATCTCTATATTTCACGTCGAAGCGGCCGATGTAAAAATCGGGGATGCTCTTAGCCAGAGAATCAATTCGTTTGGCGAGTGCATCGCTCAACAAATATTCTCCATTTTCAAAAATGGCTCCCTGACAATGATTGCCACATTCAGACAGTTGGATCTTGGACCCTTCGGCGAAAATTTTATCGAGTTGGTTGTGATGTCTTGAAAAGTAAACGGGTGCGATGATTCGGGATCGTAAGTCGTTAAGAATGAGGTTGCCAAGATTTTTTTTACCATCACCTACCAACTCTGGAAACTTTTTATCTGTGATAGAAAAAATCGAGCCAAACTCTTGTGACGGGTAGCGGAAATAGAATATCCCTGCTTCTCGAGGATGCTGACTCAGCTCCTGAACTATAAGTGATGAGCTTTGATTGTTCTCAAGGTAAGAGTCTATGTCCGCTCGAGAGCGAATGATTCTCACTCCGTAGCCACGTTGTCCGATGTCAGGTTTGATTATAAACGGATATGAAAATTGATTTTGTTCAATTTCGCGTTGAACAAAATCGGCCGAAGCAGAGTCTAAATAAAGACATTTTAAAGTCGCTGGATCATCTTTTTTGAGATGCTTAAGAAAATCAAATTTTGATTCACCAATCAAACCACCGTTAAGAATTTGAGGATTTGCGTAGAAGGGGAGCAAAAAGCTACGAGCTTTCAAAGAAAGAAAAATATAATATGGAACAATAGGTAGGTAGAATATCCAGGCAGGCCAAAATTCGAAATGTTGCCACTTTCTCCAAGAATGTAGAAATGCTTTTCTTTTCCAAGGGTCAATGAGGTTGGATGCTAAAAATTTAAAAAACATAAAAAAAGTCAAAAGTATAAGCAGCGATAAAAGCCAGTTTTTTTCAAGAATATGATTCAAAGAGTGGCCTGCATAGAGTGCACCTAAGACCCACAAAAATACGCTGATAAACGTGAGTGAAAAAAAACGCCAAAAGGGATATCGCAAAAAGCCGGCCCCAACATAGGTTGGAATTCTAGTTCCTGGTAAAATGCGAGAAATGACGATCGAATAGGATAAGAAATTCGAGTTTTCTAGTTTCGAGAAGCTTGCTTCATATTTTTTTATAAATTTGTGTTCTCTCATTCTTTTCGACAATGAAGTTCCATAGCCAAGAAAGTAGAGGCCCAGATCGCCAATGCCAATTCCCAAGAAGCAGGCCAAGAAAGCCGTCATCATGCTCATTTTGCCGTTGGCTACAAGAGCGAGGCTCGAAGCCAGTGCTACGTCTTCAAGTAAAAAAGTGCCAGCAAAAATTGTTAAGAAGACAGCCATCTTGGAGTCCTATTTGGCTTTCGGTTTAGTTTTTGCGAATAATTTTTCGTATTCGGGATATCCTGCATCTTTTAACTTTTCTTTAGGTATGAATTTGAGTGAAGCCGAGTTCATGCAATAGCGTAGTCCGGTGGGCTTTGGTCCATCATCAAAAACATGCACGAGATGTGAGTCGGCATACTTGCTACGAACCTCAG
>JAYUEB010000096.1:0-2429 GCA_043739525.1 Bdellovibrionales bacterium | reverse complement strand
CGAGAGATGATTGGCAATTCACAATTTCAAAAAGTCGGAACCTTGATGTTGCCTATTAAACTAGTCGATACACTTCAGCCTATCTACGGGCTGGCTTCACTCTATGCACTTTTTGCAATTTTTTATTTTAACAAATCGATTCATCCGATCATTCTACTTATCCTCACCTTGAAATTGCTGGTCGATCTCATTTATCATTTTTATTGCATCTCGCTCTATAATCGCTGGCAAAAGCGGCCACAACCGCTTCGTTTTTGGATTTACTCTGCTCTCATTACCGTTTGTGAGCCTGTCTTTTTTCAGCCGCTCAGGCATTTTGGCGCGGCTCTCGGCTGGCTCTCATTTCTATCTGTTAAGCGATCTCAGCTAGATCTCTGGACTCCTAACGAAGACCTCAAAACGATCAATTAGAGATTGCAACTCGGTGGTCCCTTAAGATGACTTTGAATATCTTTTTCGAACCATTTCACCTGAGCAATTTTCCATAAGGACTCTGATCGCATGAGCCAAAGCGTCGGGGTTTCTCCTTTGATAAAATAAACGGATTTTTGATAATTTTTTTTGGCATCTGATTTAAATATTATAAACGAAATATCATTTGGCATTTTAGCTTCGCTCAGTAGCTCAAGTTTTTTCTGAGGCACTAAATGAATTTGAAATCTTTGAAATCCGATGGTCTCTTCAACACATTTAACAGAGTCGATGACTCCAGTCACTTGCGTAAGATTTTCAGATTTTTCGTTCTTCAAGCAGTCTTCTACTTCAGTGATGTTTTCAGAACATTGAGTCAGTACACTCTTTGTTGCAAGAGCTTTCGCTTCAGCAAAAATTAACATGAGTAACAAAATAAACAGTACAAATACGAATTCACGTCTCATTCAAAAAACCTCATTTGTTAGGGAGTTATTGTCCTCAACTCTCAGTTTCTCGAGAAAAAGAACAACAGATAGGTCGCAAAAATCTTTGCGACTGACCTATGAGACAGCCTGAACCAGAGAAATGGTTAAAGTTTCTTATAATTTTGTGGAAGTCGGTTTGAGGTGGTCGGACATGGGCTTATCTCAATGTCCAATCTGTTTCTTTCAGGTCGCGAAGGGAGATGCAGGCATGCTGCCCCATCAATTGAGTCAATTCAGATAGCGATTTTGCCCCAGGGTCATGCACAGACGATCTCTTCTTGGTCTGAGCCTTGCTATATGTATTTTTTCGAAGTGACACAACCAGGGAGGCTTCTCATGAATCTAAGGACCACTTTTTTAATGCTCGCCGCTCCGGCTTTAATTTTGAACGCATGTAATCACGCATCTATCGAAAAAGACGTGAACCAAAAACTCTCAAACGAGTCAGACGTTACTACGGGCGCCGCTTTAGATACTGAAACTACTGTGGCGATTGAGAATGCTAAAGATGTGACTGCCGATCAAAAGTCCAAACTCTTGGCTTTGCGAACCGACACCCGACAACAACTCGACAATAACAATCAGAAGACACTGAAACTAAAATCTGTTCTGATCGAAGATCTTGTTAAAAATGACTATAAAGAAAATGAAGTTGAACTCATTAAAGATCAACTGAAAAAACTCAAGTCCCAAAGGCTATCAATTATGTTTGGTGCCGTCACTGAAGCGAACAAAATTTTGGGTCGTCGGGCTCGTTTAAATGATGATGTGATGAGAGATTTTGTTAGAATCCAACACGATTAAACCTACAACGGAGACTTAAAATATGAAAAACCAAAAAATAATTCTTATGAGTTTAATTTTGCTCGCCGGACTCGCGCAGGCTTGTGCCACTTCGGCCGAAAAGGCGATCGATAAAAAAGTTTCTGAAGTGCCGTCCAACTTGAAGCGTGCTGATCTCGCCAAAGAAGGCGAAATGTTGCTGGCGAGGAGCACCGACCTTACTGAAGCACAAAAAACCAACCTACGCGCCCTTTGGCAAAATTCTAAATCCCAAATAGATGACCTCACCAAAAGTTCTCTTCAGTTAAGAGCAGTATTAATTAAAGACGTCGTCGCGACTCCGTATGATGAAACCGAAGTAAATGTCGTTAAGAAAAAAATTGCAGATGTTGAACAAAAGCGATTGTCGGTTTTCTTTGCCGGTGTCCAAGAGACGAATCACATCCTTGGAAGATGGGGATCGGCTATGGAGCGAAACAACTTCTATCAATGGTTCACGATTAGCCCCGACTCTTTGTCTTATTAATAAGAATTCAGTACTTTTGGCAGTGAAGGCCCCATGAGCTAGACCTAATTGGTGAATTTTGCCCCGAATCTTCGGCCGATGGGGCCGAATAAGTTTGCCCAAAAAACATCAAAATATCTTTATGCTAATGGCTAAGTCACTTATTAAGCAGCTGAATTTTGAGTTTTAAAACTGTGGTGCCTGGATTTAAAATGGTCGGCGGCACATTTGCAATCTTTAGG
>JAYUEB010000095.1:0-2429 GCA_043739525.1 Bdellovibrionales bacterium | reverse complement strand
GTGATGTCAACGCCAGCCAATGGAAATTTTCTATTTTTGATATCGCAAAAGTACACCAGTCGAAATGGATTAAAGATCATGGCCGAGCTTCAATAAATGGGGACTTGACGGTTGATTTACTTTCAAATGGTGCAAGTGATGTTTTTCCTTTTCAGGAGTTTGGCGTTCAATCAATTCGGGCTTCTCAATGCACTCTAGAGAAAGAACTTTTCTTTTTAAACCGCTCAAAAATCACAAATCCCGATCGTTCCGAACTTGAAGATTTCATTATGGATCTATACGCAAAACTTAAAAATGGGTACATTATTCCGGTCCCAGATAGTGATAAGTCAAAGCTCAAAGCGACACTCAACATCTTGAACTCGTTGTCGCATGAAGCGGCAAGCAAAAACGACTTTCTCACAAAAGTTGTAAACTATAAAAAGTGTGAGACTGAAGTCTCAATTCCAAAGCTGACTGCGCAAACCAAAAATATCTCTGACGCTAATATGATTTCGGCGCTTATTGAACCACTACTTAAGCAAAAAAAATCTCTTTACGTTGGAGTCTGTGCAGAAATTTTAGTCTCCGAAAAAGATGATGGCTCGCCTTGTGGTCGGCACGCGGTCGCTTTGAAAAATATCCGAAATGCAACTTGTGGTAACAACACCTGCGGTAATGAAATTCAAGTTGTTGACTCGGCTTTTTTTTCCTTAAGACCACGAAATGTTGATGGCTCGAGTTGGTTGCCTGAGAGTATCGTCATTTTAGCTATACAAAAAAGTGCCAAGGATTTTGAACAAATTGCATCTAAATCTTCAGCTGCCTTTGAGTCTGTTGATACGAGCGCGCTTGCCGAAAGTATCGACGGGGTATTAAGGCCACAACTACAGCATATAAGGCGAGACCAGTTTCAAGCGAAAGTACTTGATGCCTTGAAAGTTTTTACCTCTCAACTTCAGACGGATCCGGCAAACGCAAAATTATTCTCTAATATATACACAGAGATATCTAAATTGCAGATGAATTCCCTGTCTGATTTAAATCAGATTCCGGCAGCTGTTCATCGAGCTATGGTCCTCTTTATGTCTAATGGACCTACTATTCAGGGCAACGGGATCGTCTGGTTAGAATAGGCTAGACGCGCGAGTTTTATGATCATGTGATAATTTTTCAAAAATAATGATTCTTGTCTTTGGCGAGCCTGTCAAATTTTCAGGCTTTCACAATAAAACACTTTTGTATGGTATATAATTTTGATGTTGAAAAAATATTGTTTGTTTCTGATTTGCGTTTGTAGTTTTGGGTGTCAACCTGGTCTGAAAAGTTCCGGTGGCGAAAACTATAACAAAAAAGAAAATTTAGTAGAACAGAATCTTATCATACCCAAATTTACGGCTGTTTATAATGAAGCGACTCATTCAATCCTCATGACGGCTCGGTTTGAGTTAAAAGATAGTTCGGTGAGAGGTACATCTCAAATGGAAGATGTTGAACTCGAGAATGCTTCAAATGTAAAAATCGATAATAAGAAGATGGAATTTCAGACTGATGAATCCTATCTTGGCGATGATTCGCGAAGTGACGTCGTAGGATGCAGCTATCGTTACAAAATAGAGGGCATAACCGACCTAAATAAAACTTTTATCTTTAGTTGGGTTGCCCGAGACGGCCACTCCTACAGTAACATTGTTAAAATACCGGGTCCGATATATTTAACGACCTCGCCCTCAACAATTTCGTTGAACGCTACTGCTTTTTCTGTATCATATGGTCCAGTTCCAGTACCAGCATCTGAAGGCATCTATGTTGCCATTAATAGTCTGGACAATCCTTTGGCAACAGATTTGGAATTTAATTCTGGATCAACTGATTTGTCGATTCCGATGAGCACTTATGGAATAGGTCCTTCCTCGATCTCTTTAATCGTTGTACATCGATCAGAAAACCAGGCCACCGACATGCCAAAAAGTGGTGGCTCGATTTACGGTGAATACGGCAGCTCTCCAGTCGTCGTTAAAATTGTAAATTAATCACTTATTCTTAGAAAATTCGGCGCACTTGAACTCGGGCGCCAGTAATCAAATTTGAAATTTAAAAAACTTGATCAACAAATCTTGCTCTATGTTCACCACGCTTCAAAAAGATGCATTTTAAGTTGTTCGTACAAAGTCGAAACTTAGAGACTCAATAACTTAGAATAGCACAATTACTCAAAGTTAGAGCCAATGCTGATGATTGGTCTGATGTGCATTTTAGTCGACAGCCATAATGATTTTTGTCATAGTCCAAAAAGAAATAATTTTTAATCTGAAAAACCTTGTATCAAAATATTACAGGTCGATCGGCTTTGAATTAATTTGAGAAAGCATAGTCTCAATTTGAGTCAGTAAGAAAAAGATTCTCAATTTAGCCAATCGCTGACTGATCAAAAGTCTGGTAATCTTATA
>JAYUEB010000094.1:0-7362 GCA_043739525.1 Bdellovibrionales bacterium | reverse complement strand
TGATTCTTGATCTTTCAAATGATGGCGGCGGAAGCTTAGAAGACGCCGTTAAAATTGCAGGTTTTTTCTTTAAAACGGGTAACGTTGTAAAACAGTCGACTCACACTCCAGAAGACGAGATTTTATTTAAAGATAAAGATTCAGATGTTGATTGGGACGGACCTGCGCTTGTTTTGACAAGCCGTATTTCTGCAAGTGCATCTGAGATTGTCGCAGCGACATTGAAAGATTATCAACGTGCCGTTATCGTTGGCGGTGATCATACTTTCGGCAAAGGAACTGTTCAATCTGTTATGCCGATCCCAACAGGTTTGGGTGCTCTTAAGGTAACAGTGGGCATGTTTTATACTCCGGGTGGTTTCTCGACTCAGCATCGTGGAGTTGAGGCAGACGTGCAGCTTCCGGGTATCTTTGCGACAGACGAGATCGGTGAGCAATTCTTAGATTATTCATTGCCTAAATCTCAGGTAAAGCCATTCTTGTCAGAAGAAGCTTATGTGACAACTGGCCCAGGGACTTGGAAACGCGTTGAAAAGCCTGTTCTCGATTACCTTAAGAAGCAAAGTGAAGCACGTGTAGCTAAAAACACGGAGTTTCAAAAAATTAAGACGGATCTCAAGAAGTCTAAAGAGCGCGGCAAAATTATTAAGCTCTCGGAAGCTTTAAAAGATACCAAAGAGAAAAAATCAGAAAAAGATAAGAAAAAAGACGAGAATAAAGACGAAAAGGTTGCTGATTACTTAAAGCGTGCGGACATTCAAGAGGCTGCAAATGTAGCAGTTGATTTGATCGAAGCGAACGCAAAACCAAGCCTTATTCTCAGTGGCAAAGCCCAAAAAGACTTTAGCGCCCACGAATAGCCTGTCTTCACCCTTAAGCCACATCATGCCAATGGTGTGCTTAAGGGAAGTCTCTTGATGACAGCCGCAAGAAGATGATTTACCAATAAATTTATGAGTAAAACTACAAATCCATCTCCGTCAAGGCAGGGCCGTATTAAGCCAAACAAAAAAACTCTGACCGCCAAAGAGGTGAAGCTCTCTAAGAGCTCCACCAAAAAAACGGCACGTAAGCTCGAACTTCCAAAAGAAATCTTGCTGACCATGCATGAGCATATGGTGACTTCAAGAGTTCTTGAGGAGCGTCTCATTAAGCTTTATCGCACTGGCGATGCCTTTTTCTGGATTGGTGGCGCTGGCGAAGAAGCTTTCGGAGTTCCGCTCGGAATGTTAACCCATAAGGGTGAGGGTCCTGAGTTTGATTATTTACACCTCCATTATCGTGGTACTCCAACCATGATTGCACTCGGCATGCCGATGATTGATTCAATTAGACTGCAGATGAATCGTGCGACCGATCCGTCAACCGGAGGACGCAATTTTTGTAATCACTACTGTTTTCCGAAATGGAATGTTGTGCCTGTGGGATCTCCAATTGAAGTTCAATATGGGATGGCAATTGGAACAGGTATTGTTCAGCGTCGGCTCAATCAAAAGGGTAAAAAGGGAATCACCATCGTCACAGGTGGCGACGCGGGTTCGGCAGAAGGTGACTTTGCTTCATGTCTGATTTGGGCGTCTCGACCTGGCCAAGAACTTCCTATGTTGATTACCGTGCAAAATAACGGCATCGGTATTTCGACGGACTATAAGACTCAACACGGTGAAAAATTTGTAAGTGATCGTGGCCGAGCGTTTGGAATACGCACCGCTATCGTCAACGGTAATGATGCAATCGAAACTTATTTGGCTCTCCAAGCTGAAATGGCTTATATACGTAAAACAGGTAAACCTGTTTTGATGGAGTTTATGGTCTCTCGTCTCTACGGACATTCTTCTGCGACTGGTGCTAATCGCGAAAAAGGTGATGATTGTATCGATCAGCTTGAACGCAAAATGATTGATGCGGGGATTATCACTTCGCAAACTTGCAAAGAAATGTACAAATCTGTCGACGATGAATCAAAACGTATTGCAGACGAAGTTCGAAAAGAAGCGGTTCCTCAGGCCGAAAGTATTTGGGATCATATTTACTCTGGAAGTGAAAATGCAGATTGGAGAAAGTTCTAATGGCAAATATGACTCAAGCCATTCGCATGGCTCTCCACGTAGGCGAATCAAAACTCAATGTCACAGATATTTTTGGGCAAGATGTGGGCGCTCCACTCGGTGGAGTTTTCACAGCTACTCAAGGTCTCAAAACGGCATGGAATACGCCACTTGATGAACGCGGAATTATCGGTGCAGCCATGGGTATTGCTCTCACTGGTAATCGTTGTGTCGCTGAAATTCAATTTTGCGATTATATTTTCAATACGATCGATTTGATGAAAATTGCCGGAAATACTTTGTGGGTCAGCAATGGCAACTACAATATGCCAATGGTTGTAATGACTCCAGTCGGTGCTGGTATTCATGGAAGTGTTTATCACTCACATAGCTTCGATGCTTGGGCGACTCGTATGCCTGGCTGGAAGATCGTCATGCCGTCGACTCCTCTCGATGCCTATGGGCTTATGTTATCGGCAATTCAAGATCCAAATCCTGTATTGTTTTTAAAGCCAAAAGCTTTGATGCGTGTGCGAGGGGAGGAGTTGATTCCTGGCGAACCTGCTGATGAAAAAACTTTGAAGTCGATGATTGATCAACCTGTAAGTGAAGCGGAGCGCCTGAAATGGAAACCAAAATGGCCAGAGCTTACTGACTTCTCAATTCCAATTGGTCAAGGTAAAATTACTCGTGAAGGAAATGCCGCAACTCTTGTGAGTTACGGACGTTCGTTGTTGTTTTGTAATCAAGTTGCAGATCAATTGAAAGAACAAGGGCGACATATCGAGGTCATCGATTTGAGATCCTTGTATCCATACGATTGGCAAATGATTAAGAACAGCGTTTTGAAAACCAAGCGAGTGATGTTTGTAAACGAAGATACGGAAGTCACAAACTTTGGTGAACACTTAGCTTACCGAGCGACGACTGAATTATTTTATGATTTGCATGCTCGCCCGAGAGTTTTAGCCGGTAAAAATATTCCAGGTGTTGGGCTCCATCAAAATCTTGAGAAGGCAACTGTACCTCAGATTCAAGATGTCTTGAGAGAAACTTTGGATCTTCTAGATGAGGTTCCATGAGCCGAACATCGAAGAAAAAGGCGAGTGCAGCGGTACCGTTTGATAAGTACTATTACTATCTGAATAGCGTGCAGGCTCCTGACAACGATGTTATGTTCATGCGAGACACTTACAAGGAGCTTCGTGGGGCTTATCCCACGACAATGCGTGAAGACTTTTGTGGAACTCACGCGCTTTCATGTGAGTGGGTTAAATTAAATTCAAAAAATACCTCTATAGGTATTGATCTCGATTCAGAGCCGATCGCTTACGGACAAACTCATTATGTTTCTAAGTTGACGCCTCAACAACGAGTGCGTGTTCAGATTTTGCAGTCAGATGTATTGAATCCTGGCTTACCAAAAGCTGACATCATTTGTGCAATGAACTTTTCGCACTACGTGTTTAAAGAACGAGCCATGATGAAGTCGTATTTTCACAATTGCCTGACGACTCTCAATGAATCTGGAATTTTATTGCTTGATTGTTTTGGTGGTCCTGCATGCCAACGTGAAAACGAAGAGCTTACCAAACACAAAGGATTTAATTACTATTGGCATCAACGTAGTTTTGATCCTGTTTCTCAGCACGCCATTTTCAATATTCATTACAAACCAAAAGGTAAATCCAAAATTGAAAATGTATTTACCTATGACTGGCGAATGTGGTCTATACCTGAACTCCGTGAAATGATGAGTGAGGTGGGCTTTCACAATACCTATATTTATTGGGAAGGGACGACTCGTTCAGGTGAAGGTGATGGTCATTTTTTCAGAACTGAAACTGGCGAAGAATGTCTTGCATGGATTGCCTATATAGTTGGAACAAAATGAATAGGACGGCGATGATTATTCTGGGTGCAATTGCTCTTGGTTTGGGAGCAAAGTACGTAGTCGATCTAAATAAAGAAAAATCGGTAATCGAGGAGAAGCTCAAAACTGAACGTACGAGAGTGGAATACCTTAAGCGTTCAGTCGAAGCAGATGAGCGTAAGCTCGACATGACCAATCTGGAAGAGAAACGTCGTAAAGAAAATCTAGAACAACTGATATTAGCAAAGAAAAAAGAACTTGAGAATGTTGATACCAGAATCAATGAGCTCAAGCAAAATCCCGATGTTGGAAGAGCAAAACAAGATGCTGATGCCGACCTCAAACTTGAAAAAGAAAAAGTAGATACAATACAGAATCAGATTAAGAGTTTAGAGCAAAGCAAAGGTAATCGTCGCAATGAATCTCACGATGATCAAAGAATGATTGAAGAGCGCTTTCGAACTCAAGACGCTAATTTGAATTATCAAATTAAGGCGGCCGAAGATACTTTGCATGGATTAGAAAATGATCTGCGCGCGATCAAGATCGCGCGCAAAGATCCTATAGCTACAAGCGAAAAAGCTTCAAAGTCACAAGAGATCGTAAATCAAAGAGCTTATATTTCAGATTTGCGTCGGCAAAAAAATGACCTCAGCGGCCAGCATGCAATACAAAAAAATAATTTGGGTGCAAGTGTAAATGCAGATCAGGGGCAGCTCGAGCAACAAATTACGGGATTTAAAAATCAGCTGAAAGTTGAAAAAGCTCGCTACGAAACTTTAGATAAAACTCTCAAATCTTTTGCAAACTCCGAAGAAGGTGTTCGCAATCAGCTTAAAATACTCGATCAGCAAAAACAAAGTCTTCAGCGTGAAATCTCAGATCTTCAGGCTTCGCACTAAACTGACTTCAGTTCTTCCATTGTGAAAAGGGCCTTATACTCGAGGCCAGCGGCTTTAATTTTTTCGGTTTTACCTTCGCTGCGATCAATAACACAAATGACTTTTTGAACAAGTACGCCGATGGAACGAAGATCTGTTGCGCTCTCAACAATTTGGCCGCCTGTCGTAATGACGTCTTCAATGAGAGTGACTCTTTTGCCCTTTATATTTGGCCCTTCAGCAAACTTCTGGGTTCCGTAGTCTTTCGCTTTTTTTCTGACAAAAGTAATTGGAAGCCCCGTTTTGATTGCAAGTATGGTTGCGAGGGGAATTCCACCCATTTCAAGAGCACCTAAAAATTCGGTTTCAGGAGGAAGGAGATGTTGCATTTGTTCGCCGATTGCTTCGAGCAAAATGGGACTGGATTCAAACTGATACTTATCAAAATACTCATTCGATACTTTGCCCGACCTTAGTTTGAACTCACCAGTGAGATGAGCAACTTTAAAAATTTCTTTGCGGAGTTCATCGCGATTCATATGTCTTCCTTGGTTGCAGTTTGTCCCTGTTCCTACGCTTAAGTCATGGCATAGATTCTGCTTTATTAGTCTACGAGTCATCACAAGTGGAGGCCAAATGGTTCAGTTTCAACACATTTATAAGCAAATTTTACAAATCAAAAAGCTGAGGCTTCTCAGTATGTCTTACTTCTTTTTTATTCTGGTGGCACTCACTTTTGCGATGATTGCACTCGTCAGGATTTTACCAGCTAGCTAAAGCGTTGTTTTCATATTGATCTCAGGCTGCTTTTTCGGGTGCCTGGTAGGTTTTTTAGCGGGTTGTTTTACTTCATCATATTCTGAACTTAATAGACTTAAATTTCTATGTAGGTCGAAGGGCTTTTTGAAGCTTTGTTCATGCGATAGAAAATCGACATAGAGTTTTGGCAAATTCTGAAGCTTGGTTTCGAGTCTCAGTGAGTTTAAATCGATTGTCCTTTCGCTGAGCGTGTGTTCATTTTGCTTTCGTTTGAGTGAAGCGAGAAGTCTTGCTTTGTTCAGTGGTGAAATACGCAGCTCGCTATTTTGGGATATAAAATCGATAAGGAGTCGCGTGCGCTCAAGAGAAAAAGCATAGATTTCTCGTTCTGCTCTTAAAGCTTGTTCTTCGTGTGTCTGCATACATTCATTCTTTCGTTGCAGATAGAGGCTTGTGATAATTTTCGCAATTTGTTTTTTGTGAAGATTGACGTCATCGGCGCCGAATTTTCTCTTTAGCCGACGAACCCACCGACCGCTCGATCTGCTCGAATCGCAGTCGGAAATCTGAGCTCCCCAGCTTTGAATTGAATCCAAGTACTTTTGCTGAAGACGTTTCATGGTTTTGTCTTCGTTGTCGGGGTCTAAGTTTTGCGAACGTAAGTATTTTTGCCAGCGAACACACATTTCTGGATGATCTTTTGTGACGACTTCCTCGATGAGTTTGAGCAAAGAATCGGTGTTGATGCTGGATTCGTCTATTGCATGAGGTGTTGGTGAAGGTTCAACCAGAATTTTCGGTGATCCGAGTTGAACTGAAGCACTGGCGGGTAGGTAAAATAGGAGAAAAAAAATAATCCCCTTTTTAATCACACAAACTCTTTGAGTGTTGCTTCTATTGCAAAGCGGGAGACGCGTTCAATTTTTTCACCTTCGATGCCAATGGTGATTTTAATATTTGAGCCGTCAGGGCTTTCGATTTTAGGAGCTGTGCCGAAGCCAAACGTAAACTTATAGTTATTGTCTTTGAAAGCTTGTTGGGCAATTTCGTCATTGCCATGTCGACGCATAGCTCGTGTCCAATCCGTGATGCTGAAGAAAAGAGCTTCGAATTCTGCTTTTTTTTGAGTTGTCGAAGCTTGTGCAGATATCTCGCAACTGATTTTTGCTGAATGACGTTTATTGAAATCTTTTACGAAGTTTTGCATGTGAGTTTGAATTTCTTCAAAAGTCGGAGTTTTTTTCAGTGAAAGATTTATTTGTCCACTTGAAAGCTGATCAACGACGGAATCAGCTTCATGAACGGTTAAACCCGCAATTTCATCAACGAAAACATAGGTTAAATCTTGTGCAGCCTCTTCATTCGCCCGATAATTGGCTATGAGAATCGATTTCCTTTCCGGCCCAGAATTAAAGCAAATGAGATAGCCCTGAATATATTGACCGGACTTCAAATAGATACTGATGACCGGAACTTTTTGGCCTTTGATGGCAGCCGCTTCCTGAAAGATCTCAGATAGTCTTTCTAAACTCGACAGAACCCCCAATTGAGGGATGCCTACCAGCTGCGTTATATTAAACATATTTGCCTCAAAATCTTAAGAAGAGCGCTTCAGCTAATTATGGGTCGAATTATTTGGCAGGGTCAAGGCACAAGCCCTAAGTTTTGAATTTGTTAAAAAATAAGGCTGTGCAGGCATGGTGAATTTTGTTTCAATAAGGAAATGGTGGTTTCAGAACTCAAAAAGTTAAGAATTGCGCAGTTCAATCTCGAAAACTTTTTCGTCTATATGGATTATCCT
>JAYUEB010000093.1:0-7367 GCA_043739525.1 Bdellovibrionales bacterium | reverse complement strand
ACTTTGCATCTCAAAATTCTGTCACTACTCAAAAAAAGAAAAATCTAGATGACAAAGAGCTTGCAGAGCTTCGCCAATTAGATCTCGAGAAACTTTCTTTTCATCCAGACGACCGTCAGAAAATTGATCTCTTTCGAGAAAATGGCACGACTCAACTTTTTAAAACGACGGAATATGAATTCACTCAAGAGACCGATTTGTTTTGTAGGCTTGAAGGAAAGTATGGCGAAGGGCGTAAAATGATCGATCGTTATGAGACCGGAGCCTTTCTTGCGCTCAGCCTCTTGGTACCGATGGGACCGTATTTAGCGGCTGCACGTGGAAAGATGACAATTCAAATGGCGCGCGTTCTCGCATTCTCTGCAGGGGCCGGCTTAAATGTTTTGAGTACTTTCAAACAAGTTAAGAATGCCTGCCCAGAAGGTGGTGCAACACTCGCGCTCAGCAAATCATGCAGCGCAGATTCGATGGCAGTTGAAGTTGCTCACAACAATTGCCTCTTGGCCTTCGGCATGTCACTTGTGCCTGTTGCTACCGCTGCGAGCAAGAGTTTACTTAAGACTTTGCAAGTTCCATTACAGGCGGATCGTAGTCAAAAAGTATTAAATTTTATTTCAAGAGTGAAATTGCCGGGAAAGCAAAATCGCGATCTTGATTTTGCGAACACTCTTACTTTAGATGAACGCTACCAAGTAGCTGAAGCAATCAATGGTAGAGCGCTCACTCCCGCGCAAAGGTTAGCTTTGCAAGAAGTCGACGACAAAGGGGCTTACGACTTTGATCCAGACTCTCCGTTGACTCGGTGGAAGGATCAGCGACTGCAAAAGGCAGGCTTTTCACCTCGTGTTTCTGCGATTCTTCGTGGAAATGGCGTCGCCGGACATGCGGTGTCGACAGAAAAAGGAACTCCCGTATCAATCGCGCGAGGCACAGGTATTTCAAACGGTGTCGTTAGTACCGACCGAGGAGACAACGTCGATGTTATTTTAGATGATGGTTACGGCACACTTCGAACGGTAGCAAAAAAGGATTTGATGCAACCTCTGCAGCAGGTCAAGCAAGTCAAAGTTGGAGATGATATTTCTTTTGTGGGGGCCGACGGCAAAAGATTAAACGGGCGTCTCGAGTCGGTCGATGGTGACAATGCGAAAGTATCAGTCTTAGTGAATGGCAAAAAACAAGTTCAGGTCGCAAGGCTTAAACAGGTTCGAGATCCTGTAATCGAAACTGCGCCAATTGCGCCTCAGGTGGCACAAAAAGTTGCCGCTAAAGGAGAAGAAGTTTCTCATGTCTTAAGCGGCGGCAAAGAGGGTTCTTTCGCGGGTAAGACTGAATCTGGAGAATACTATGGCAAGACTGATATTGGTGGCGGCTCTAAAAAAACTCACGAAGACTCGATCCTGTTTTATCAAGACAAAAAAGGCGACACACACGTCGCAGTCTTTGATGGACTCGGCGGAAAAGGCGGAGGGGACACTGCAAGCGATACTGCCGCTCAATTTATGAGGAAAAAGCTTGGAGAAACTCAGCCGGATTCAATGGTACAAGTCGTAAAAGATACTCCGACGGCAATAGCAAAACAATTTCAGGCGACAGGTAAAGGCAATGAAAATATGGGCACTACCGTGTCAGGTTTTACGCTAGATCCAAAAGGTAAACTGACGGTGGTGAATGCAGGTGATAGCCGCGTCGTTATCTTAAGAAAAGATGCTCAAGGTAATTATAAGGTCTTAGCGCAAACAAAGGATCATTCCACTAACTACGCTGAACATCCCAATCAGGACCCGGGCCTCATCTACAACTACTGCGGAATAAAAGATGGAAATCCCAATTGCGTGACGCCTGCTTCTGGTCCCATTGATTTGAAGCCGGGAGATCGGGTGATCGCGGCAACTGATGGCCTTTGGAAAGTCATGGATCTTAAGCCTCCTAAAGCGGGTATCGAGAATAGTAATTTCAACCAGTTTGTGCTCCCGTTTGCGAATCAGTCCAATATGAATGCTCAGCAATTTGGAGAGTATATCCGCGGGGTGGTTCGCAAGGTTCCGTCAGAAGACGATAATATCGGACTTGTGATCTTTGACTATCTGCCCGTTCGCGCCCCATAATCACTTGCTAAAAGTTTAATCATCGGACCTTTTCGTTTGACCAAAATGAGTGCGTCGAATAGCCCTAAAAGCTATGAAAACAGCGAATCTGACTCCTCTCATGAAGCAATATTGGGAGATTAAATCCCTTCATCCTGACAAGATACTTTTGTTCCGAATGGGCGATTTTTTCGAGATGTTTTACGAGGATGCGGAGAAGGCCGCTCCCATCATGGGTATCGCGCTGACTTCAAGAAATAAAAATTCAGATGAGAAAACTCCGATGTGTGGTGTGCCTCATCATTCGATCGGTCCGCAAATCAATAAACTTTTAAAAGCAGGACTTAAAGTTGCAATTTGCGATCAGCTTGAAGACGCAGCTCTCGCGAAAGGATTAGTGAAACGTGGGGTGACACGCATATTATCACCAGGCCTTGTGTTTGATCCAGACACTCTTGATGAAGCAACTGCCAATTACATTGCAAGCTTTGATGATAAAAGTATTTCGTTCTTAGAAGCGTCAACTCTTGAGGCGTTTAGTTATCCACTCGATTTAAAGTCTCCCGAAAAGATGAGAAACGAACTCCTAAGAGCATTGTCTCCAGTGGAAGTTGTTTTAAGTTCGGCTCAAGAACTTGTTGGATTTGAAGGTCTTGTCGTCAGTCGCTGCGATATTGAGGGTGAGCATAAATTTTCAAGCCAAGCTCGTCTTAAGAAATATTTGGGACAAATGCAGGCCAATGAACAGATTTTAAATATTGATTTTGAAATGCGTGAACTTGCTGGGCGCATGCAGTTGTCGACTCAAACAGTGCGAAGCCTTGAAGTTTTTGAAAACTATCAGAGAGATGCAAAAGGCTCGCTCTTTCATGCCATTGACCGAACGAAAAGCTCTGCAGGCCGAAGATGTTTAAAATCTTGGATGAGATTTCCGCTTCTGCAAAAATCGGCGATCGAAACACGCCTTGATCAGGTTCAAGACTTAAGTGAATCTCCGCACCTAAAAGAAATCAGACTTGCAGTTGCTCGCATTGGAGATATCGAGCGTAGGCTTTCAAAAATCTCAAGTCCAAATGTGTCGCCAAGAGATTTGCTTTCTCTTTGTGAATCTTTGGCGGCGGGTCTTGAAACCAGCGGTTTGAGCGCTCAGAAAATCTGGTCAGATCAAGATTTATCTCAGGCACGTCTGTCGATGGAAATCATTTTGTCTCGAATCAATGAAGAGGCTCCGGTTAATCTTAAGAATGGCAATGTGATTAAAGCAGGAGTTTCAAAAGATCTCGATGAGTGCGTCTTACTCTCAACAAATTCACAAGATTTGCTTTTACAATTAGAGGCTCGTGAGCGTGAGCAGACGGGCATTTCATCTCTTAAAGTGCGATTCAATAATATTTTTGGCTACTACATTGAGATCACGAATACTCACAAAGACAAAGTGCCGGTCGCAAGATACGAGCGAAAGCAAACATTAGCGGGCAGTGAACGCTACATGACGAAAGAGCTTGCGGAGATCGAAACAAAAGTTTTAGGAGCGCAGGCAAAACGCCTTGAGCTTGAAGCTTTTTTATTTGAAGAAGTGAGGCAACGAATTTTAAAAGCAGCCCCTGTTCTTCTGAAGCTCGCGCGAGATTGGGCTGAGGTTGACGTGCTTTCATCACTCGCTCAGCTTGCCCTTGAACAAGATTATAAACGACCTCAGTTTATTACGTGGGATGATAAATCTCATCTCAGCATTAAAGCTTCTCGTCACCCTGTGATCGAACAGAATTTGAAACTTCCGTTTAAGGCAAATGACATTCATTTGGGGCTAAATGATTGCTTGCTTCTCACTGGCCCAAATATGGCTGGTAAAAGTACTCTCATGAGGCAAGTCGCGATTACGAGCTTGCTTGCACAGATGGGTTCATTTGTACCTTGTGCGTCTGCCGAGCTTCCGATTTTTGATCAGATCTTCACTCGCATTGGCGCAAATGACTTCTTAAGTGAAGGCCTTTCAACATTTATGGTTGAAATGAAAGAGGCGGCTGAGATTTTATCAAACGCGACCCCTCAGTCACTGGTGA
The DNA here is from genome assembly GCA_043739525.1 of Bdellovibrionales bacterium. Classification (GTDB taxonomy): domain Bacteria; phylum Bdellovibrionota; class Bdellovibrionia; order Bdellovibrionales; family JAMPXM01; genus JAYTQQ01. The sequence continues at coordinate 3,217 of JAYUEB010000093.1, read as the reverse complement.
TCTTAGATGAAATCGGTCGCGGCACATCCACTTATGACGGGATGAGCCTGGCTCAAGCTATCCTTGAACATCTTTTGACTCATGCAAGTTGCGTGACTTTGTTTGCAACTCACTACCATGAGCTCACAGATCTTTCGCATCATTTTTCAAATTTGAAAAACGCCCATATGCGAGTGAGTGAAGTGAATGGCGAAGTTCGATTTCTGCACACACTGACCCAGGGTGCCGCAAGTAAATCATACGGAATTCACGTTGCAAAATTAGCTGGACTTCCGACCTCTCTCACTTCAAGGGCCTCTGAGATTTTGCATCTTCTCGAACAGCCTAAGGCCGGTGAAAAGACCCCGCAAATGAGTTTTTCACTTGCTCAAGAACAGGGTGGGTACGATGATAGAATCAAGCCTGCTCAAGAATTTTTAGAGAACATGAAGACCTTGAGCCTAGATAAGATGACTCCGATTGAAGCCATGATGGTTTTATCGCAACTTCAAACGAAACTCACAGGAAGTGATTTTGAAAAGTTTTTTAACGCCTGAAGAGCGAGAGCTTTTTAGATCGAAGTTGGTTCCTCCGCCAACGCCTGATGGGGACGAAGACGCTCCCAATCTTGGTGGCCGTGTTTTCTCAAAATTGATCATCCAAAAAGTAGAAGAAAAGTTTTCTGCTCATCCGCTCTGGCTCAAGACGGAACCTATTGCACTTGGCTCGTGGGCTCGCGGTGAACTTTGCGCATGCTCGGATCTTGATCTTCTATTTTTAGGCGAGGAAGAAATTGTCGCAAGCTTTGTCAGTGATTTTCAAAAGCAAGGAATGAAAATCAGATCTCGTCTTCCGCAAAATAAAGACGACTGGAGCGAGGGCGTTGAGGCCTTTGATGTTATCGCCCTCTTAGATGCCAAGCCCTTTACAGAGAATGCTCGCTTGAAACTGCAGCGCCAAACTGAATTGATCGAATCACGCGGAAAATCTTATCGACGAGAGCTCTTAAAGAGCATGGGAAAAGAGCGAAAATCTCGCAATGAGCGTTACGATTCAATCGCCAATTTTCTTGAACCTAATTTGAAATTTGGGCCGGGTGGTTTAAGGGATCTTCACCAGGCACTCAATCTGGCCAATATATTTCAAGAAAAGCTCAAAGATTCTCCAAAGCATCAGTTGGTTGTGCTCAATTACTATCTCGAGTTTTGGTTGCTGCTCAGGCACAAGCTTCATCTGGATGGTGGTGGCGATATTTTATCTGCCAATGACCAACTGATGATAAGCAAGTGGCTTGGATATAAAAATATTCAAGAATTTATGAGAGAAGTTCAAAAAGGCATATCTCGAGTCAACTTTTACTCAGACCTTTTGTTCGCAGAAGTTGAATCGAGCCCGCTTGCTCTTAAGAAAGTTCGCTCGGTGAAGCTGTCAAAGCCTATTGATTGCGTGCGGGCACTTCAAAAAGATCAATCAACCTTGATGCAAAGTCGCATTCGTTACGAGGCGTCCGCTATTTTTCGAGGCGCCAAGCAGCCGGCGCTGAATGCGGCCAATAAGGAGTTTTTGTCTTTGATTCATGCCAAAACTCCAGACGCGATAACTCACGCTGTTTTTCGCTCAACTCTGATTGACGTCTTTGTTCCTGATTTTAAAAAAATTGTGGGCCATGTTCAGCATGATCAATACCATCGTTTCAGTGTCGATGCTCATCTGTTGCAAGCTCTGCGTGAACTCAAAAGAGTTTATTTAAAACCTAAGATCGTGGGCGCGCTTTCGACTGTCGCAAAGTCTCTAAAACCTAAAGATTGGGAAATTTTAAGTTGGACCTGTCTTCTTCACGATCTTGCAAAAGGACGTGGTGGGGATCACTCACAAAAAGGTGTTGAGCTTGCAAAACTCTACCTTAAGAAATTTAAGGCAGCTCAAGCAATACAAGATGAAGTCCTTTGGATGATCGACAAACATCTCATTATATCGGATGCGGCTTTTCGTAAGAATCCGAGTGCGAATTCCACTCTTCGTGAGCTCTTTGATCAGGGTGTGCAGGGGGCTCGAACGTCAAGACTTACGATCTTTACAGCGGTTGATATTCGAGCCACCAATCCCGATGCCTGGAACGCTTGGAAAGAGAAACTCCTTAAGCAACTTGTGTTGGCACTTGAGGCTCCGGAGGCGAGCGCTTATCTTGAGCTTGAGAAGTCCTTAGGTCGAATTCAATCTCCCGAGATACAGGCCTTTTTGGAGGGGCTCGACCCGTTTCTATTGACCTCTGTTCCGACCCAAGTTTTAGCTGCTGATCTCAAGAGGCTCTTTTCCCAGAAAAAGAGCCTTGAACTCAGTCCAGCAATCTACCAAAGCCCCAAAAAAGAGATTTGGATCAGGTTTTACGAAGGAGAGGATCGAAAAGGGGTCTTTTTAAACTTTGCGCAAAGGCTGTTTTCACTGAAATGCAGTATTAACCACGCCTCAATTACGAGCCACCCCAATTATGGGGTCTATGATTGGTTTCAGGTCCGTACCAACCTTACTAAAGAGGAGCTGAGCGATCGTATTTTGAAATCTCAACCTCAGGCTTCGGACCTGAGCAAGGTCCGAACTCAGCTTGAAAAAGTAAGGTTTGATAAGGTCGAAATGGTCTCTCAATCAGAGGATGACGTGGTCGTGGCCTTTACAGGACGAGATCAGGCGGGTCTTCTCTTGAAGGCTGCACAAGCGCTTTCCGAGCAGGGTCTCAATATTAGGTGGGCGAAAGTACATACGTGGGGAAGGCAAATTCAGGATCTTTTTGCAGTCGATTTGCCTCGAGAAAAAAGTCTTGAAGATGTGATTCAAAACCTCAAAGCAGACGTGACTTAAATCATTTTTTGGTCTCTTTACGCGAATTATAATCCTAATACGCTCGACCATACAATCAAACTTTCGGTTAAAACAATTTGTTGTTTCTCATATAAGAAGAATTGCTGATTTCTTTCGAAGATTTAATTGCAAAAACAATTTTAGTTGTGATTTGATTGTGTTGTCAGAGGGGATTTCAGTTTTTTTAATAACTTTGGTTGAGTCGGTCTAGTTTTGAAAAAAGTTTTGAATGGCTCTTGCGGAAACAAAAATTAGCTGTCAGACTTTGATACAGGTGCTGCGACAAAGCATGAACGCTAGTCGAAGAACCTTAACAACTAAGAATTTACCTAACCAATAGTTTAGTAACCTTATCAGGAGGGAGCAAGGATGCTCAGAGACG
>JAYUEB010000092.1:0-2447 GCA_043739525.1 Bdellovibrionales bacterium | reverse complement strand
TTTAAGCGATGCTTTAAGCGAAATTGCCAGTTCTCATCATATTAAAGTGCTCCATGCTTTAGGAACAAATATTTTAGATCCCGGAAAATTAAGAGATACTTTAAATCAAAACGGCGGAGCGATTAAACTTGATTCTCGTTCGAACGATTCACTCATTAATGAAGCTATTGAGGTCGCAAAAAAGGCAGACGTTGTGATTCTAGCCCTGGGTGAACCTCAAGGAATGAGCGGAGAGGCAGCTTCTCGCACGCACTTAAATTTGCCAGAAAACCAAAGATCTCTTTTGCAAACACTTCGCGCGAAAACAAATAAACCGATTGTGCTTATTTTATCAAATGGGCGCCCACTTGTTTTAGAAAAGGAGAATGAAGACGCAAATGCAATTTTAGAAACTTGGTTCTTGGGAAGTGAGTCAGGGCATGCAATTGTGGATGTTTTATTTGGCGACTCAAATCCTTCTGCAAAGTTAACTCTAAGCTTTCCGATTTCAGAAGGACAGATTCCAATTTTTTACTCTGCTCGTACGACAGGGCGACCTTTTAAAGAAGATGTTAAGTACACGTCTAAATATTTGGATGCGCCGAATGATGCGCTTTTTCCATTCGGTTTTGGGTTGAGTTATACTCAATTTACGTACTCAGCTCCAAAACTGAGCTCTAGCCAAATGCGAGTTTCGGATCAACTTAAAATTAGTTTGAATGTGAAAAATATTGGTCAAAAAGATGGTGAAGAAATTGTGCAGCTGTATATACGTCAAATGGTGGGCAGTGTGAGTCACCCTGTAAAGCTCCTTCGCAGATTTTCAAAAATATACTTGCATCCAGGGGAGAGCCGCGAAGTTGAATTCGTGCTTTCAATCGAAGACCTCAAATTTTACAATCAAAGTATGAAATTGATTTCTGAGCCGGGAGTTTTTAAAGTGATGACCGGTCCGAATTCGCGAGATCTTCAAGAGGTCAGTTTTAGGCTTATTTCTGCAAAGTAATAAATTCTTTACATGAGAGCCATCGAATAGATGAGGTCGGAATTCGAAAGTCTGCAGTGAGAATTGGTTCAGAGGCCGCTAATACAAAGTAATCTTTGGCGCCCTTGGCGACCCACCCTAGTTGGGTGAGATCGAAACGTCTTAAAAAACCTTTATTTCTTAAATCGTTCATGAGAGGAGCAAGAGCTTTGTCGAAAAATTCAACAAAGGTCTTGCTTCTTGTATTGCGAACTTCAGTTGAAAACTTTTGAGTTAATTTAAATTGCGAATCGCTAAATAAAGATCTTTTGTTTTCTTCTTGAGCGAGCAAAACAACGAGGCCCAAGGGGTCACTCAACAGAGATCTGAAAATCTCTGTATGTGCAGCGTGAAGTTGAGACATGAGCTGCATATATAATCCGGCATCCATATTTTCATTGATGGCCATGATCCAAGTCATATCTTCGCGTGAAAGATTTTCGTGTTGGTCAGCCCTATACATAACATCTAGTATTTTTGAAATCGGATAGCTGTAATAATCAAATAGAAACTCTAATTTCTCTCTAATTTCAGCGGCGGAGCCATTGCTTTGCGAGGCGAGAGCCTTGTCTAAATCTTGTCTGAAGCGTATCTGTTCAGGGCTTAAGCTATTTCCAAAACGATCGACTGAGCCGGCTACCGCGGATATAGACAAGAGGCAGGCGAATAAAAATAAAAGAGTTTTCAAGCCATTCCTCCGTGGTTTTGTATCACTCCTTTAAGATTTTGCAAGATCGCGGCCAGCGGGAAGGCTTGCGCTATTGGTTCTCCTGTATGCAGTCGACTTTAGTTGAAGAAGGCTTTGACGGCGAGACGACAAACGTCACTAGTTCATAAGTGTTTTTAGATACGAAATCATCTGCGGATCTGTCTCTAGGGAAAGACAGTTTTGAAACGCTTGCTTAGAGAGAACCTCGTTATGAGATGATTTGAAGAGCGACTCCAAGACATGCCCATGCTCTCAAGAACTGGGGTTTAAGGCTGACCGACTTCTCAAGCGCTTGGATAGCTTTCACTTCGTCTTTCATTGACCAATGAAGCACAGATCCCAGCATGAAATAGGCAAGGTAGTTTTTCTGAGATTTTTGAATGAGAGAAGTCAAAAGATCAATGGCGTCTTGAGCGAAGTCACCGTTCATGAATGTTTTTGAGCGGGATAGTTCGCGAAATTCCATAATAGTTTGATCGTTTGGGTATCTCAGGAGTGTATTTGTAATTAAATTGTTAATTTTGTTCGTTGGGCCTTTAAACTGGCCCCTTAGACTGTAAATTTTCAAAAAAGTTAATTCCGTTCTCTTTAGGGCTTTTCTTATGCCGCTAAAGTGCCTGGCTTTTGCCTTATTTTTTTGTTTTTAATTACTTCTTCTTGATGACTCTTCGCTCCTTTGACTGGAGCATCTTTCTTGTCAGGATTAATCAGGAGCATGTTGTGGTAAATCGCATA
>JAYUEB010000091.1:0-7385 GCA_043739525.1 Bdellovibrionales bacterium | reverse complement strand
TCGAAAAATCAGTGCACTCGTGCATTCGTCAAGTGGCTGCCGATCAGTCAATTGAAGTGGGTGAACTTGTCCCATCTAAAAGAGTGGTCGATGATTTGGGCTTTTCTTCTCTCGATGTTGCGACCTTGACCGCAGTTTTAGAGGCTACTTTTAAGGTTGATCCGTTCGGTTCTGGGATGGCAACTATAACAGAAATTCGTACTATTCAAGATATCTGCGAACTCTACAATCGTTGTGTAAATGGTATCGAAACCATCGGCAATAAAAAGTCAGACGATATCAAGGATGCTGATAAGGCAAGACTTCAAAAAAGGCTTCAAAAACGAGTTGGATGAGCGAACGAGAGAGCTACTGTGGGAGACGCGATGCTATTAAAAAGTCTGAAACATTTTGCCGAGACAAAGCCTAATGAATTAGCTTTCATCGGACAAGACGGAAATACCAGTTGGAAAGATTTGCTACATTCTGTTGATCAAGTTTTTGATGAGCTCATGAAGTTCAAAGGTAAGCGGGTTCTTGTTTATATAGATGGTCGTTTGCGAGACCAACTTGCATTAATGATTTCGACGAGTCAAATTCCGGGCGAGTTTATCTTCATTTCAAGTTTTCACAATTTAGAAAGAGCCAAGATACTTTTAGAAGAGTTTGATGGCGAACATGTGATTACTCGAGACGAATCAGTTTTAAAGATTGTTGCCAGCCGAGCATCTAAAGTGAAACAAGAGATAACAGAGCCCTATTTAGGAGTGTTAACCTCGGGCACGACCGGTAAACCCAAGTGTGCAAGATACAGCTGGGACCGCCTGGCAAGCGCTGTGGCCTTGAATCCAAAGTTCGAAGGTCGTCGTTGGATGATGTCTTATCATATTACAAATTTTGCTGGACTTCAGGTTTTCTTGCAGTGCTTTAGCAATGGGGGCTGTCTGGTATTTCCACGAGCTTGGCCGCCAGACTCGAAAGATGATATCGGCATCATTGTTTCAAGTAAAGTTCACTATTTAAATTGTACGGCAACTTATTCACGAAAGATTGCGATTAGTTTGCCCGCCGAAACTAGAACTTCAATTAGCTGTATAACCCTCGGTGGCGAGATTGTTGATCAACAGCTTATCAATACTCTGAAAAAATCATTTCCGGCTGCGAAAATCATTCACATTTATGCTTCGACTGAAATGGGCGCTCGTATTGAGGTTCGCGATGAGCGCGAGGGATTTCCATTGTCTTTAGTAGACGACGAAGATATTCGCATTTTAGATGGTGAGTTGCAATTGCGACCTTCAAATAGATCAATGATTTCTTATTTAGGGCTTACAAATCCCGGGGTTAAATCAAGCGTCACTGAAATTCGTGAGCAGGGCGAGTGGATTGCTACTGGCGACCTAGTTGAAGTAAAAGGCGATAGAGTTTTATTTATGGGTCGCCGCGATCTACTCATTAATGTTGGTGGATTCAAGGTTAATCCGGCGCCAGTTGAGGCCGAGATTCGCAAGGTCGAGAGTGTTCATGAAGTTGTTGTTACTGGGCATAAAAATCCAGTTTCTGGAAATATCGTTAAAGCAACAATTGTCGCCAAAAAAGGCGCCGATCTTGATGCGACTCGAGCTGCAATTTTGAAGTGTTGTAAAGAAAATCTACCCTACTATTCAGTGCCGAGAGTACTCGAATTCATCGATAGTTTTGCATTGACGTCGAGCTCTAAAATCAAGCGAGCCGCCTAATACTATGAAGATGCCAGACTCCAGTCTGGTTACTGAGGTTAAGGGGCGATGATTTGTCGCAACTCGATATTGGATTTAAAAATAACAAATTCTTAGTCGACCCAGAATTCTTAAAATATCAAAACGCAAATTATAAAAATGCTAAAGTAATTCAGAGACTTCTCAGGGATTTCTGGACCCTTCGTCAGTTGCCGCTCAGTTCTTTAAACTGATATTATCGGCGAATGTGAAGGGGAAGAAAAAATGGCTGATATTGCAATTGTTGGTATGGCAGGACGCTTTCCGGGAGCCAAAAATCTTGAAGAGTTTTGGAAGAACCTTTCTGAAGGTAAAGAAACCACAAAATTTTTTACCAAAGATGAATTGCGACAAGCGGGAGTCTCTGAAGATCTTTTAGATAATCCAGAATATGTTCTAGCTTCTCCAGTTTTAGATGGTGTTGATCTTTTCGATGCAGAATTATTTGGCTATTCAAAAAGAGAAGCTGAATTCATGGATCCCCAACAGCGCATATTTTTAGAATGTGCATGGGAAGCGATTGAGAGTGCGGGTTATGCATCTTTCGATTACTCAGGCTCAATTGGAGTTTTTGCGGGCTCTGGCGGCGCAGTCACGAGCTATTTACTGCAATGCTTAGATTCTCACCCCGAAATTCGCGGTATGACCGGAGGCTTTCAGCACCTAGGAAATGACAAAGATTTTCTTGGGACAAGAGCCTCTTACAAATTAAATTTGCGAGGGCCAAGCGTGGCCGTTCAAACCGCCTGCTCAACTTCATTGGTCGCTCTTCACATGGCTTGTCAGAGTGTTTTGTCTGGTGAATGTGATATGGCATTGGCTGGCGGAGTGAGCGTTCGAATTCCTCAGATGTCGGGTTACATTCGGCAAGAGGGCGACATTTATTCAGTCGACGGACATTGCCGAGCATTCGATGCTGACGCAACTGGAATAGTGTTTGGCAGTGGAGTTGGACTCGTATTGGTTAAATCACTTGAAGATGCGATCGCGAGTGACGATCATATATTAGCCGTCATAAAGGGTTCAGCAATTAACAACGATGGTGCCGTTAAAATGAGTTATACGGCATCAAGTGCCGCGGGACAAATCAGATGCATTACCGAAGCATTAACCTTGGCTGATGTTGATCCATCGAGTATTCAAATGGTAGAGGCACACGGTACGGGGACAACGATGGGTGATCCCGTCGAGGTTTCAGCTCTCACTCAAAGTTTTCGCAATTGGACGCAAACAAATCAATTCTGTGCCATTGGATCAGTGAAAACAAATTTAGGTCATTTGGACGTTGCGGCCGGCATCACGAGTTTGATCAAAGTGATCTTAAGCTTGTACCACAAGCAAATTCCACCATCGATTAACTTTAAAACTCCAAATCCAAAAATCGAATTTAAAAAAACACCGTTCTTTGTGGCTCAAGGTCTCCAGGCTTGGGAGAAAAAGGATCATCCGCGAAGAGCTGCGGTCAACGGCCTTGGCATTGGCGGAACCAACGCCTTTGTCGTATTAGAAGAAGCGCCAGAAAATTTAAAAAAAGAAGTTAAGGCATCGGCCTCAGCAACACATCTTTTAATTTTATCAGCAAAAAGTGTTCAAGCATTGAGAGATCTTGCTCAGAAATATATTGATTTATTGGCTCGCAATCCCAATATAGATCTTGCGAGTTTGTGCTCGACAGCAGCGCTTGGTCGAAATCAATTTGAAGAAAGATTGAGTGTCGTAACGAATAGTGTGGTCAGCCTAAAAAGCTCTTTGACGAAGTGGCTGGCAAGCGAAGAAGTACCTGGCATCAATTCAAACCGCATAAAGGACTCATCAGGATTGGCATTTTTATTTTCAGGCCAAGGTTCGCAGTTCGCAGGCATGGGTAAACAGCTTTATGACAGCCAACCTGTCTTTAAGAGAGTCGTCGATCATTGTGAAAAAATTCTAAGTTCTTATTTGGATCTTTCATTGACGTCGGTCATTTGGGGCGAAAATCAAGCTAAATTAAATGAAACAAAATATACACAGCCAAGTTTATTTGTTTTAGAATATGCTCTCGCTGAGCTTTGGAAAAGTTGGGGAATTTTGCCAACTGCAGTCATGGGTCACAGTGTGGGTGAGCTCGTGGCCGCTTGTGTCGCCGGAGTTTTTAGTTTACCAGAGGGTCTAAAATTGATCGCAAAGCGTGGTGAACTCATGCAGAAGCTGACTGGTGACTGTGGAATGGGAGTAATCGCCGCGCCTGGTGCACATGTAGCAGATGTCATCAAACCGTATGGAACCAAACTTTCTATAGCTGCTTTCAATGGTCCAACTAATACAACAATTTCAGGTGATAAAAAATCAGTTCGTGAAGTTCTCGCCATTTTTGGCGCAAAGGGGTTAAGGGTTAAAGAATTAGCCGTATCTCACGGATTTCATTCGAGCCAAATGGATGGGATGCTCGACGAATTTGAAAAGGTCGCGAGTGAAATTAAATTCGCTTCTCCTAAGCTTGTACTTATTTCGAATTTAACGGGCGCAAGAGCCAAGCCAGAAGAAGTCTGTAGCGCAAGTTACTGGCGAAAACATGTCCGAGAAGCTGTAAAATTTGAGCAAGGGATTAAAAGTCTTTGGGAAGATGGCAATCGCCGATATGTCGAGATTGGGCCCGGCACCACTTTAGTTGGAATGGGTCAGCAATGTACTGCAAATGCAGAAGAAGGGGCTTGGATACCGAGTTTCGGCAAAGAGCTTCCAGAATGGGATCAAGTGCTCGAGGCCGTTGGAATGATTTTCAATAGTGGAGTACGCTTTGATTGGAAGAAGGTGGTCGGTGAAAACCTATCGCTTCAAAAAATGCAGATTCCGGTGTATCCATTTCAACGCAAAAAATATTGGATTGAAGCTTCTAAAAAACAAGAACACGGTGCTGCCACGCCTGGAACACACCCGTTGCTTGGAAGTCGTTTAAATATCGGAGGAAACATTGATATCATTTATCAGAAATTGATAAGCACGGGATGGCCATCTCCATTCTTACAAGATCACTTCGTATTCGGAACTGCGATCGTACCTGCGGCTGCATTTATTGATTTGATTTTCACTGCAGTTCGAAATGATTTACCTAATGCTTCTGTAATAATTGAAGGAATGTTGGTTGAGCAACCTCTACTGCTATTTCCTTCTGATCAAAAGATATTACAAATTAAACTTATGCCAGACGGCGGTGATACTTCTTGGCGCTTTCAGGTCTTGAGTCAGCTCGTACCTAAAAAAGGTGAGCTCGTTTCGGACTGGGTCATTCATGCACAAGGTAAAGTGAGTCAATATTCGGGCGGCCCCGGAATCAACAACAATGATGCAATTGAAACTATTCGTGAGAGGTGTAAAGCGCCTCATGATGTTAAAGTATTTTATAAAGCACTGTATAATGGCGGGTTAGAGTTGGGTCCCAAATTTAGAGGGATCACCACACTTTTGACTGGTGAGAATGAAGCTGTCGGCCGTGTAGAATTGGTATCTGGCTTAGAGGGCGAAGCTGAACAATATACCTTTCATCCGACTCAGCTCGATTCGTGCCAACAAGTCATGCCGAGCATTTACGCTGTTGTCCACGTCGATTTAAAGAAGCCGCGTGGCTTTTTGCCAGTCAGTTTCGAAAAGATAATTTTACATAAAAAACCTAAGAATAAACTTTGGAGTCACGTTTTGTTTCGCTCTGGCGGAGGCCTCAATGACAAAATGGTTAAGGCCGATGTACGAGTATTAGACGACAGTGGCGAACTCGTCGTCGAATATATAGGAAAAACCATGATCGAAGCCCCTCGCGAATCGCTCATGAGAATGGTCAATAAAAAGGAAAAGAAATTAGAAGACTGGTTTTATCAAGTTTTTTGGAGAGACGCCGCTTCTTTGCCGACCATTTCTCTCGAAGAGACGAAAACCAAAGCGAATTCTACAAAATGGCTCGTTTTGTCCGAGCAAGCGGGTTTGGGGCACTCTGTCGTTGAGAAGCTAAAATCGATGAATGTCGAGGTTTTTGAATTAAATTCAGCCCAGTTTAAGGATTATGATGACGTGGCTTTTCGCAATTCAATCTTAGGTACACTTAAATCTCTTTATGACGACGGCAAAGGAGTTAAAAGTTTACGGGTCTTATTTCTTTGGGCCTCTGATTGCGGTCTTGGTTTTATGAATGCCCGGGCGGATCAAAAAATGGATAAAAATTTGATCGTAAATGAACAAAAAATTATTTATTGGTCTGCTTTGAGTTTGGTCCAGGAGATTTCGAAATTCAAACAATTTTCAGAAGTAACTTGTAACTTTGTGACCCGGGGGGCTCAGTCCGTACGCGAGCAAGAAAATCATCCTGTGGCAGTGTCTCAAAGCACTCTGTGGGGACTTCGCAAGGTGATAGGACTTGAACAGCCTGATCTGCATTCGCGAATTGTCGATTTGGATCCGCAATCTAAAAATTTAGCAGATGAGACAGCACTCATCATTCGAGAAACCATCGAAAAAACTGGTGAGGAACAAATTGCCATTCGCAATAATAGTCGAAAGGTTCTGAGGCTGGCAAAAAGAGATGCAGGTAAAAATTTAGAGAAACGGCTCGACCCGGTCATCCACGATAAAGCAACCTATTTGGTTACCGGCGGCTTAGGTGGAATAGGTCTGCAGATTACGAATTGGTTGGTGAATAAGGGTGCGAAAAGTATTTTATTAGTCGGACGGAGCCTCCCATCAGAAAAAGTAAATTCGTATCTTACAAGTCTTCGTAAGCCAGATGTCCAAATCCGATTTGAAGTTGCAGATATTTCAAGCGAAGAAAGCATGGGCCGGGTGTTTAAAATCATAGATGCAGAAATGCCACCCCTCAAAGGAGTCATTCATGCTGCTGGTGTATTGAAGGATGGATTTTTGGCCATGCAAGACTGGTCAAAATTTGAAATGGTTATGTTGCCGAAGATCATAGGCGTCTTGAATCTACATCAATTGACAAGCGATAGAAATCTAGAGTTCTTTTGCTGTTTCTCCTCTGCCACCTCGGTTTTAGGAAATATCGGCCAAGCCAACTATGCGGCGGCAAATGCTTTCTTAGACGCATTTTCATATTATCGTAAGGCTAGGGGGCAAGTTTCAACCTGCATCAATTGGGGACCTTGGGCTGAGGTAGGAATGCTCGAGTCGAGTAGTTCGGCTAAAAAGCAATTGGAAGAAACTGGATTCGAGCTCATTTCTGTCGACCAAGGACTGCTCGCACTTGAAGCTTTGTTGGGGTCACAGTCTACGCAAGTCGGAGTTTTTTAGAATCTCTTGTTTCTGGTAAGCCATTCTCATTAAGGGCAACTTCATTCGAAAAAAATAATTCTAAAGTCTTGGGGTCGTTAGTCTCGCGCGAATTCTAAGGCCCGTCAAACGGCGAGAGAAAACCTCAAATTGACGACGAAAATTGAATTTCTAGAGCATTTTCTCAGTTCCAAATATTGAAAATCCTTTGAAAAATATTGAGAAAAATTTGTTGAATTGAACCCCAGATTAGGACTTCCTTATGTATCTGTAAAGCGTGAAACTATTTAATGTAATTATGTGAACTATCAAGAGGTTAACCTTTGGGTTAGACCAAAAGGACTGTACTATAACGATTTGATATAAATATAAGTAACTGCTCAGGTCCCTCGAATC